>JAPPCR010000005.1:307500-399358 GCA_028875725.1 Acidobacteriota bacterium | reverse complement strand
GCGGTCGAAGTTCAGGTTCAGGCCGGCGCTGGCGCCGATATCGATCAGGGCCAGCGGCGCTCCGGCATCCCGGTGAACCAGGCCGAACGCGGGCAGCAGACAGGTGCAGCGCCGGACGACCTGGGTCTGGGTACGACGGGTGGCGATCAGCTCGCCGACCGCCTCGCGGTGTTCGAGGCAGAACGCCCGGAAGGCCGGAAAGGCCGGCCTTCGCATCGCCTCCGGGCCCGAGAGGACCGGGTAGTGCACGGCCAGCGGGTGCTCGACTCCCTGCAGGAGCAGGTACTGCACCGCCCCGAAGAGCATGTTCGGCGCCGGCTGACCCTGTTGCCGCTGCGCCGCCAGGGCCAGCAGTTCGTCGTCTCTCGCCACGCCCGCGGCGAGTTCCGCGTACATCGGCGAGTCGAGGTCCGGCGCCTCGACGCGCGCGAACCGCTCGAACGCGTCCCCGAGTTCCGTGTGGGCGCTCAATGCCTGGGGTCGCCGCGTTCGCCGAACGCCTCGGCGATCGACTCGGCGTAGGGCGGCCGGAGCACGCCGGCGTCCGTGATCAGGGCGGCCACGAGTTCCGCGGGCGTGACGTCGAAGGCCAGGTTCAGAGCTTCGGTGTCCTGGGGAGCGATCCGCTTGCCGAAGGCGTGGACCACCTCCTCCGCGTCGCGCTCCTCGATCGGGATGTCGGCGCCGGATGCCGTGCTCCGATCGATCGTCGACAGCGGCGCCGCGACGTAGAACGGAACGCCGTGACGGGCCGCGAGCACGGCTACCGGGTAGGTGCCGACCTTGTTCGCGACGTCCCCGTTGGCGGCGACCCGGTCCGCGCCGACGACGATCTTCTGGACCCAGCCCCGCGCGATGATCGCGCCGGCGCTGTTGTCCGTGATCAGGCGGTGGGGGATCTCCAGTCGCGCCAGTTCCCACGTGGTCAGCCGCGAGCCCTGGAGCAGCGGCCGCGTCTCGTCCACCCACACGCTCGCCAGCCGGCCCGCCGACCAGGCCGCTTCCACGACACCGATCGCCGTGCCGTAGCCGGCCGTCGCCAGGGCGCCGGCGTTGCAGTGGGTCAGGACGCGGTCTCCCTCTTCGAACAGCTCCCGGCCGAACGCGCCCATCCGCCGGTTCGCCTCGACGTCCTCGTCGTGCAGGTCGCAGGCCCAGGCGAGCAGCCGGGCGCGCAACTCCTGCCCGTCGCCGCCTTCGACGACGCGGTCGCGGAGCGCGCGGCCCTGGTTCAGCGCCCAACGCAGGTTGACGGCCGTCGGACGCGTTGAGAGCAACAGTTCGTAGGCAGCGTCGAACTCCTCGGCTCCCAGCACCAGGCCGTAGGCCGCGGCTACGCCGATCGCCGGCGCACCACGCACGGAGAGTCGCCGGATGGCCCCGGCCACATGCTCCGGCCGCCGACAGTGGAGCCAGACCTCCTGCTCCGGGAGCAGCGTCTGATCGAGCAGGAGCAGTTCGCCGTCGCTCCAGCGGATGGGCGAAAAGCCGTCTGCCATGGCCGAAGCGTAGCGCGCGCCGCTTCACACTCCCTTCCATTCTTCCCGCTCCCTCACGTAGCGGAGGATCCGGATCTTGCCGGTGCGGTTGTAGACCCGAACCGCGAACAGGTGGTAGCCGTCCGTGACGAAGACGGTCCCTGGGCTCGCCGTGCCAAGCGGCCCGAACGACGCCAGGTCGCTGCGGCCGAACCGCACCGGGTCATCGAGCCGGTCCATCCGGCCTGAGCCGGTGAAGTCTCTCGGTTCGAGGTCCTCCGGGAAACCGAAACGAACACCGCTGCCTACATGAAGCAGGCGAGCCGGTCGGCGGATCCGCGGGTCGGTTCCGGTCCTCAGATCCGCCGTGCGCACGCCGTCGCCGTCACCGTCCGCGTAGAGCGAGAAGACGGAAGGCACGCCGTCCGGCGCCGCTTCGTCAACCTCGAACCGAACCGCCATCGCGACTCCGTGGCGCACCGCGCCGGCGCGGGCGGTCCAGAAGGCCGCCGCGACCTCGGCTGCCGCCAGGCGCACCCGGTGCTGGGAGATCTGCTGGCGCAGCGGCGGCGCCGCCAGGGTCGCGAGCAGGGCAAGCACCGCGGTCGCGATCAGCAGTTCGATCAGAGTGAAGCCGTCGAGCATGGAGACGGACGCTCGCCCGTCCGCCTCCATGCCGCCGAAGGCGCGGTTCCGGTCAGGGGCCGTCGGACGGACCATCCGACCCCGATCCGCCGGCGGGCGCCGGCTCATCCCGGGGGATCCGCACCTTCTCGGTCAACGTCGTCTCGCCCTCGATCGTCACGTAGGGCCTCATGCGCTCGAACGAGCGCTCGCCGATGCCGCGCACGAGCATCAGATCGGTCGGCGATTCGAACTTGCCGTTGTCCGTTCGGAACTCCACGATCCGTCCCGCCGTCGAGGGCCCGACCCCCGGCAGCAGGGAGAGGGCGGCAGCGTCGGCCGTGTTGATGTTGACCACACCGTCCGCCGCTCCGGCGGGGAGCGCCGCCAGCAGGCTCAGCAAGGTCACTGCCAGTAGTGCGGTCCTCTTTCGTCTTGTCATGTGCATCTCCGTTCGTCCCCGGAATCCGGGTGTTGTTGCGGGTGTTCTTTCTCCGACGGCGACCCCGGGTTCGGGAGCGAGCCTTGGGGGGAGTTAGGGGGGCACCGCAGTACCCCCCTGATCCCTTGCCAACTTGGCTTTTCGGCTAACCCCTATTGGCACCTCCTTGCTCCGGGTCCGTAGGTGCCGCTCGCCCTTTCAAGTTCCCGGCCAACCATCGGACACTTCTCCAAGTGCACCAAACAAAGGGTGTTGGCGCCACAAGGGGACTCCGTGAACCGAACGGATTCGTCAATACAGCTTGACTCGCTCCTGCACTCACGCCGCACGTATCTGTCTGATCTCGTTGAGCCAAGCAGCGGGCCGTCCCGGCGTCAAGAGAACTGGACCGACTCCAGGTCTTCTGACTCGCAGCCACCGCGCGGGAGAGACAGAAGCCCGGATCGCTGCCGGCTCGTTGTAGATTAGCCCGCCGATGGCAAGCGACCAGAAGAAGGCGCCGGAGCGCTCCAGGGCCCGTAACACGTCGGTGATCCGGGAATACGTCGAGGCGTTGATCGTCGCCGCCGTGTTCCTCGGGTTCACGAACAACTTCGTGCTGAAGACCTTCTACATCCCCAGCGGCTCGATGGAAGACACGCTGCTGATCGGCGATCACCTGTTCGTGAACCGCTACATCTTCGGACCCCGCCCCACGCTGCTCGAACAGAAGCTGCTCCCGGGACGCGACGTCCAGCGCGGCGACATCGTCATCTTCCGGTCGCCCGAGACGCCGAAGCTGGACCTGGTCAAACGGTGCATCGGCCTGGCCGGCGACAGGCTGAACATGGTCAACAAGCAGCTCTTCCTCAACGGCAAGCCGGTCGATGACGACGCCTACGTGATCCACCGCGACGAGAAGGTCTACCCGGCAACGGGTCCGTATGGTCAGTACAGCACGGGCCGGGACAACTGGGGACCGGTCATCGTCCCCGAGGATCACCTCTTCTGCATGGGCGACAACCGCGACGAGTCCCTCGACTCCCGGGCGTGGGGGAACGTGCCGCTGAAGCTCATCAAGGGGCGCGCGGTCATGGTCTACTGGTCGTACGGTGGAGAGACTTCGGACGGCACCTGGCACGGCTTCGGCCACCGTCTGAAACAGCTCATGAACACGGCCCTCGGATTCGTGACCAAGACCCGCTGGGAGCGAACGTTCAAGCTCATCCAGTAGGACGCTGAGGTCCAGCAACCTTGTGACGCCGAACGTCTCGTGGGGCCGCAAGATCGTGACCGACGTCGCGGCGGCGCTGCTCGTCGCCGCCGTGTTCGCGCTCTTCATCAGGGCGTTCCTGGTGCAGGCCTACCGCATCCCCTCCGAGTCGATGGAGCCGTCGCTCCTGGTCGGCGACCACCTGCTGATCAACAAGTTCATCTTCGGAGCCGGAGCCGGCCGCTGGGGCCCTTTGGTGCCCCAGCGCGAAGTCCGGCGAGGCGACCTGGTCACGTTCCAGGGAATCGAGGACCCGTCCCAGGAACTGCTGAAGCGCTGCGTGGCGAGCGCCGGCGACGAAGTGGAGATCGACGCGAAGAGACTCCGCGTGAACGGAACCGCAGTCGACGAGTCCGCATACGTGGTCCACTCGGACGAACTCGTCTACCCCCGGTCCGACTTCCTCCACGAAACGGTCTGGCGCCGGGACTCCTTCGGCCCCGAGCAGGTACCCGAGCGGAGCCTGTTCTGCCTGGGAGACAACCGGGACATCTCGCGGGATTCACGCTTCTTCGGCCCGATCGGAACGGACCTCGTCAGAGGCCGTCCGCTACTCGTCTACTGGTCGCGGAACCGGGAAGCGGGCCGCTGGAGCTTCCGCTGGCGGCGTACCCTGCACGTTCCGCGCTGAACGCGGACGCAGCGAGCCAGCGAGGACGTACGAGGCGCTATTCGCAGGCTTCAGTCAGAGCCGCCAGCGCGGCTTCCGGGTCGGGCGCCTGCGTCAGCGGCCGGCCGATCACCAGCAGGTCCGCCCCCGCCCGCAGCGCGGCCGACGGCGACGCGACCCGGCGCTGATCGTCGGCGACGGCGGCGGAATCGAAGCGGATACCCGGGCTCACCAGCAGCAGCTCCGGGCCGAGCCGGGCACGAAGGGTCGCCAGCTCGAGAGGCGAGCAGACGACGCCGGCGCAGCCCGCAGCCTGCGCCGACCTCGCCCAGGACAGGACACGGTCCCCCGCCTCGCCGGGAAGGTCGAGATCGTGGAGATCGTCGGCGTCCAGGTGGGTGAGCACGGTGATCCCCAGTACCCGGACCTCGTCTCCGGCCTCTTCCGCCGCCGCCTCGAGCATCCGCCGTCCACCGCCCGCATGCACCGTCAGGTACGTCACGCCGAGCTCCTTCGCCGCGCCGACCGCGCCCGCGACGGTGCTCGGGATGTCGTGGAACTTCATGTCGAGGAAGACGTCGGCCCCGGTCGCCGCGGCCTCCCGCACCGCATCCCGGCCCCATCGCAGGACGACGCGCGGCCCGACCTTCAGTACGCCGACGCGCGGCCCGAACAGGCAGCACCAGTCGCTGTAGGTGTCGCGGTCGTCGGTGTCGAGCGCGACCGCGATGCGCTCCAGTCTCGTCCCGGTCATTCCTGCCTCGCCGCTCTCCCGATCAGGGAACCGACCGAGGGGATGCCTTCGGCCCGCAGGCGCTCCCGCAGTCCGTCGACCAGCCGCTCGGCGGTGCGGGGGTCGCGGAACAGGGCCGTGCCGACCTGCACGGCGGAGGCACCGGCCAGCAGGAACTCCAGCACGTCGTCGACCGTCTCGATGCCGCCGATGCCGATGACCGGCAGGTCGACTTCGCGGGCGACATCGAAGACGATGCGAAGCGCCAGCGGCTTGATCGCCGGCCCCGACAGGCCGCCGCGGATCGTCGACAGGACCGGGCGCATGGTCGCCGTGTCGATCGCCATGCCGACGAACGTGTTCACCGCCGACAGGATATCGGCGCCGCCGTCCTTCGCCGCCCTGCCGAGGTCCTGCGGCGACGTGACGTTGGGCGACAGCTTGACGACGATCGGCTTGCCGGTCGCCGACCGCACCCGTCGCACGAGGCCGGAGAGGATCTCCGGGTCGTGTCCGAACTCGATGCCGCCCTTGCTCACGTTCGGGCAGGAGACGTTCAGTTCGACCGCGGCCACGCCCTTGTACGGATCGACGCGCTCGGCCAGCCGCACATACTCGTCCTGGGCGTAGCCGAACAGGTTGACGATCACCTTGGGCGGCAGATCCTTCAAACCCGGCAGCACGTCGCTCAGGAACCGGTCGACGCCGATGTTCTGCAGTCCGATCGAGTTCAGCATCCCACCGCGGGTCTCGGCGATCCGGACCGGCGGATTGCCCGCCAGGGGCTCGAGCGACAGGCCCTTCGTCACCAGACCGCCGAGGCGATGCAGGTCGGCGCGCTCCGCGAACTCCAGACCGTAGCCGAACGTGCCGCTCGCGGTGAGGATCGGGTTCTGCAGCCGAAGCGGGCCGACCCGGGTCGACAGATCGGGCGAGGCCGGCCGCGCCCCGTCGCCGCTCACCACGCCACCTCGTCCAGGCGGAAGACGGGCCCCTGGCGGCAGCAGAGCCCGTAGCCGCCATTCTTCAGGGCCACGGCGCAACCCAGGCAGGCGCCGTAGCCGCAACCCATGGGCGTCTCGGTCGCCGCTTCGCCGGCGACGCCGTTCGCGGCCGCGATCCCCGCCACCGCCGCCATCAGGCCATGCGGCCCGCAGGTGCAGACCGTCGTGTAGCCCGCGCCGGCGCGCAGCCCCGCCTCCAGCGGCGCCGTGATCAGGCCGCGCTCGCCGGCGCTGCCGTCCTCGGTCGTCTTCACAAGCCGGCCGCCCGTGCGCTCGCTGAGACGCCGGAAGGTCTCGGCCTCGACCAGATCCTCCGCGCTGCGCCCCCCGTAGAAGAAGTCGAAGCACCGGCCGGCCCGCGCCAGGGCCTGGGCCAGCAGCCCCAGACCGGCGGATCCGATGCCGCCCGCGACCAGCGCCGACCGCCCGGACCCGGAGCCACCGTCTGCCACACTATGAAAACCCGTGCCCAGAGGACCGAGAACCGGGATCCGCTCGCCAGGGAGACAGGCGGCGAGGGCCTCCGTGCCTCGACCGATGACCTTCCCGAGCAGCGAGATGACCAGGGAGCCGTCGGCCGACTCTTCCTGGTCGTAGACCGAGAAGGCTCGCCGGAGGTACGGCTCGGGCCGGTTGGCGCCGGCGACCATGACGAACTGGCCGGGCTCGGCGGGCTCCATGGCCGCCACCCGAACCCGCAGCAGAAAGTAGGGCAACGGCAACGGCTGGACATCGAGCACTTCTCCCCTCGAGTCCACTGCCGCCATGGCGCGGCGAGGGTAGCACCGTCGGACGAGCGCTAGAGTCGCTTCAGTGAATCGGGAACGTCTGCTCGCCGCCGCCGCCTGCGCGGTGCCCGGCTTCCTTGCCGGGATCCACCTCACCGGACTTCTCTTTTTTCTCAATCCCCATCTGCCGTTTCATCCCTGGCCCGTCATCCGGACGAGCGCGTACTACGGAGTCCTGGGAGCTCTCACCGCCTGTGCGTTGCTCCTCGCCGTGTCCTGGCGCCGCCCCGAACGCGCTCCGCGACTCCTGCCCTGGTCGATGGCCGCGGTGTTCGGCGCGGCCTCGATACTCGATCTCACGCACGCGGTCGGCTACGAGCGCTTTCTGCCGCCCGGCCTGCACGACCGCCTGATCAAGGCAGGTCTCTGGCTCGCCCTCGCTTCCCTGATCACGGCCTACACCGCGTTCCTTCACACCTACCGGCGAAAGCGCCCGTATGGCGCCCGCTCCCGTTTCGGCATCGCCGGCTTGGCCGTGCTGACCGTGTACTCCGTCTTCGAGCGTCGCGAGGCCTTCGACCCGCCGCCGCCTGCGACGCCGCGCGCCGCTTCGATCGACTCCGTTCCACCGCCGAACCTGCTGATCGTGGGCCTCGACGGCGCCTCGCTCGACGCCATTCTGCCTCTCTCGGAACAGGGCCTGCTGCCCTTCTTCTCCGAGACCATGCGCGCCGGAAGCTACGGCCGGGCGGAGTCGATCGAACCGGCGATCCGGCTCTCACTCTGGACGACCGTCGTCACCGGGAAGTACCCCTTCCGCCATGGCGTCGTGGCGGAGCAGACGAGCCAGGCTCCGCCTCTGCCTGGCGAGCGCTTCCACCTGACGCCGGGCGCAATCGGTTTCGGCATCTGGGGCGACCGCGGCACAAGCGATGGAGGACCGGCGATCCAGCCCTCAGCGCCGGCACTGTGGCAGATCGCCGCGGGCTTCGGCGTCGATTCGGTCGCTCTCGACTTCGGTGTCGGGCTCACCGACGTCTCGGGGGCGCGCGCCGCGGCTCTCGGCTCGGCGATGGTGGACGAGCGGCTGGCCCGTCTCGGAGACGGCCCGCCGTCGGCTCTGTACACGGCGGCGCTTCGCGATCTCGGGACGCAGAGCCAACTGTTGGAGACGCTCCGGTCGCAATCCCCGGAGGGCTCGCCGCTGCTCGCCTTCGCCTTGATGGACGGCCTTGCGGATGTCTCCCGGCTCTACTACGACTCGTACGAGGCCGTTCAGTTCGACGGCGACCAGGCGCAGGTTCGTCTGGACCGTGCGCGGTGGCTGTCCGCCTACTACGCGTTCCTGGACGGCCTGGTCGCCGAGGCCTGGGAGGAGCTTCCTCGCCCGCGCATGCTGGCTGTGGTGAGCGCCTACGGATTCGAACGGTCCGGACCCATCCGCCGCCTTCTCGGCCGCTGGAGCGAAGCGGCGCCGATCCCTGGCGGCGGCTTCCAGACCCCGGATGGCCTCCTCCTGCTGCGCGGCCAGGGCATCAAGGAGGACTTCCTGTTGACGGGGCCGGGAATCCAGGACGTGGCGCCAACGCTGCTCTACGCCCTGAATCTGCCGGTGGCCAGGGACATCGACGGCCGCGTCATCACCGAGTCGTTCGATCTCACTACCCTCGCCCGCCGCCCGATCGCGTTCGTCCCATCATATGAAATGAAGGCCCGGGAACCATAGACGGGCCCCGGCGCCGGGCGAGGGCTCAGTGGGCTACGTGTTCCTCGGGCTCGGACTCGCCTTCTCTCCCGCCAGCCGACTCAACCATCGGCGGCTCTTCGGCGGCCGGATGCTGGGAAGGCCTCGCGTTCATCGTGCACTGGCCCTGGAAGAAGGCGCCGCTCTCGATGACGAGGACCGGAGCGTGGATCTCTCCTTCGACCCGGCCCTTGGCGCCGATCTCGGTCCGTCGCGAGGTCTCTACTCGCCCCTCGAGACGGCCTGACACATGGAGTTCGCCTACAGCGACGACGCCTTCTACGACACCGCCCTCACCGACGATCAACCGTCCTTCCGACTCCACGGTGCCCTTGAACCGGCCATGCACCCGGAAGGTGTCTTCGAATCGCAGTTCCCCGTGGACCTCGCAGCCGGCGTCAAGAAAGCCATTCAGTTCTCCGGGGGAGCCGGTTCTCAGGTTTTTGGACATAGCTCAGCACACTCCGACGTTGGTCACTCCGCCGACAGCCGTTCGTAGAGGCGAATCAGCTCCGGTTCGGAGTGGAAGTGGATCTTGAGGACGCCGCCGCCACGCGCGCGGCGGCTGATTTCGACTCGGGTCTGCAGTCTACGCGTCAAGCGCTCGACCGCGTGCGCGGTGTCGGGGTCGCTCCCGCCCGCCGCGGTCGTCGTGGCCGGTTTCTTCCGCGGTCCGGAGGAGACGATCCGCTCCAACTCGCGGGCACTCAACGATTCGCGCTCGGCCCGCGCCGCCAGTGCGACCTGGTTCTTTTCGTCTCCGAGCGACAGCAGCGGGCGCGCCTGGCCCGCGGTCAAGGCTCCAGACCGGATCCGCTCCTGTACCGCCTCAGGCAGCCGCAACAGGCGCAACGAGTTCGCGACGGCGGCCCTGCTGCGGCCCACGCGGTCCGCGATCTCCTGCTGCGACAGTCCGAACTCCTCGCTCAGTGCCCGAAACGCCTCGGCCTCTTCCAGTGCGTTCAGATCGGCACGCTGCAGGTTCTCGACCAGCGCGAGCTCGAGGAGCTCGCGGTCGCTCCCCACTTCGCGGAAGACGACCGGCACCGTCTCCAGGCCGGCCTTGCGAGCCGCGCGCCAGCGGCGCTCCCCCGCAACGATTCGATAAGCGCCGTTGCGGGCGGGATCTGCCGTAACGACCAGGGGCTGGAGCACTCCCCGCTTCGCGATGGACCCGGCTAGGCCAGCCAGCTCGGAGTCGTCGAACTGGTCGCGCGGCTGGCGACTGTTCGGCTCGAGCTGAGCGACGGGCAGCTCCCTGACGGCCTGTGGAGAGGTCGGCGGAAGAGCGCCGCTATCGGCGAACAGGGCATCGAGCCCACGGCCGAGTCCAGGGCGCCGGCCGCTCATCGGGAACGGCGGCCCGCCAGTTCGTGCGCCAGACCCAGGTACGCCTGCGAACCCTTGCTCTTGATGTCGTACTGCAAGACCGGCATACCGTAGCTTGGAGCTTCCGCGAGGCGAACGTTGCGCGGGACGATCGTATCGCAGACGATCGATCCGAAGTGTTTACGCACCTCCTTCGCCACGTCCCGTGACAGGTTTGTGCGATCGTCGTACATGGTCAGCACGACGCCGGCGATTTCCAGCTCGGGCCGCCCCAACTCACGCACCCGCTGCACGGTCGCCAGCAGCTCGCTGATCCCCTCGAGCGCGAAGTACTCGCACTGGAGCGGCACGATGACCGCGTCGGCGGCGAACAGCGCGTTGAGCGTCAACCGGCCCAGCGCGGGAGGGCAGTCGATGAAAATCCGTTCGTACCGGGCATCCAGCTCCTCGAGCGATGACGTGAGCCGCCGGATCCACTGTTCATCACGTTGCAGGCCGAACTCAGCGCCCACGAGGTCCCGGTTGGCCGGGAGCAGGTCGAGATACGGGAAGCCGCTGGCGACGATCACATCGCCGGCCCTCGCCTCGCCGGACAGTACGTCGAACAGCGTCGGCGGCCGGCCCGACCAGCCGACGCCCCGGCTCGCATTACCCTGCGGATCGCTGTCCACCAGCAGGACCTTGCGCTCCATGGCGCCGAACGCCGCGGCCAGGTTGATCGCCGATGTCGTCTTGCCGACGCCGCCCTTCTGATTGGCGACCGCCAGGACGTCAGCCACGGCGAAGCGGCCGGAGGCAGAGAATCCGCCGGTGTGGACTGTCGGGCAGATTCATCTCTCGTTCCACAGCACAGGTATCCAACAGACCGCTCGCAACGCGGCGGCCGGCCCACACCACGAGGCGTCCCCCATCCGGCAGTACTTCCACCAGGCGAGCGATCGTGGGCTCCGGCAGCCGAAGGCCACGAATCGTCGCGCACTCTACCGCCCCCGCGAGCCGCACCGCGAGTTCGGCATCGAACCGCTCCCTGACGATCCTGACGTTCGGCAGATCGAGCTCTCGCCCGGCCTCCGCCAGGAACGCCGCCTTCCGTTCACGCGCCTCGACGAGAGTCACCGACCGTTCGGGGTGAAGCGCCGCAAGCACCACGCCGGGAAACCCGGCGCCACTGCCGATATCGAGAAGCCCGGGCTCACCGTCGCCTTCTCCCATCGAGGCTCGCCAGTACACCCTGGCCGCGACCGACTCCGCGTAGTGCCGACGAATCCACTCCGCAGGCTCCGCTTCGCCGACCAGCCGGACCACCCGGTTCCAACGCTCCAGGAGCTCGGCATGACGCGCCAGCCGGTCGACCGCCTCCGGCGGCAACTCGGCGCCAAACTCTCGCTGAAACAGATCACGGTGTTTCACGTGAAACACCTGCGAGTGAGTGGTGTGGGTGTTTCACGTGAAACAGCGGAAACCGACGCTTGCCCAGCTTCCATCGCCGTTAACCCCTTCCCGCCGCACGTGTACGGCGAGGCTATCTCTCGCGAGAGAAGTAGTCGGCCTTTCAGCCATAGTTGCGAAGCGGCGGAAACCGAACAAGACAGCCGCCGGCCAAAGCCGGCGACGATCTTCCTGGCCGCCTCCGGCGGCAGCGGGTCGGAAGACCCGCGCACCCAGTGTTGGGGCCGCGTTAACCCTTCCGAGGCCGGTGTGGAACGCCGCGTTTACCCTAAGGGCGTCCGGCCCACCGACGCCCTCCAGTCAGTCGCGGAGGCCCGAGGGGAGGGGTCCCAGCGGGCTGGAGACAAGCGACTGCCGTAGAGCCTCCCTCTGCCGACGCTCTCCCGGAGCGCAGGCGACCGAAGCGAGCGCCAGAGCCCCTATTCACCAAGAAAACGCGAGCGTCCGATGGGACCCCTCCCCTCGGGCCTCCGTGACTGACGGGTGCAAGCCGCCACCGCCACGCCGCCGGGCGCCGCGCGACGCCGCTACTGCAGGCGGATGCTGACGCGTTTGAAGTAGCCGTTGCCCTGGCTCTCGGTCTCGACGTCCGGGTCGTCGGCCAGGGCCAGGTGGACGATGCGGCGATCCGCGGGGTTCATGGGGCGCAGGGTGCGCGTGCCGCCTCGGTCCACGACCTCCTCGGCTACGCGGCGGGCGAGGCCCCTCAGTCGCTCTTCCTTCTTGTCCTGGTAACCGCGGCTGTCGAGCCGGCACGGGATGATTCGGCCGACCTGGCCATACATGACTCGCGGCAGAAGGTGCTGCAGCGCCAGCAGAACCTGCCCTTCGTCCTCGACGAGCAACTCCTCGTCCACGCCTTCGATCTCGATCTCCAACCTCTCACCGGCCAGGACGATCTCCGCCGACACTTCGAGATCGGCCAGGTCCAGCAGTTGATCCAGCGCCGCATGCGCGATCGCGACGACGTCCCCGGAGATCTGCTCGGGCGCCTCCGCTTCGACCGGCACCGTCGCATCCTCCCCGGACACCATCGCATCGTCCGCCGGCGCCATCGCAGCGTCCGCCGGCGCCATCGCAGCGTCCGCCGGCGCCATCCCCTCATCGTCCGCGGACGCCGGCTCCGCGTCCGCGGGAACTGTCGTCTCGACGACAGGCTCCGCGACGACGTCGGCGCGATCGTCGGTCTCCCCAGAGCCGCCGTCAACGCTCCGGCCGACACTGGCCGGGTCGACACGAATCACCACCCGACGGTGCTTCACGAAACCGTGCCGTTTCTCCACCCGGTCGAAGGCGATCTGCTCCGGCGACACGCCGAAGTGGTTCGCGGCCGCCAGGATGGCCCGGGCCTCCGTCTCTCCCGAGAAGAACATGCTGTTCATCGCATTCATCGCTCCTACCTTGCCCTCACTTCTTCTTAGTCTCGGTCGTCTGCGCGGCGATTTCGCCGCCCAGGTAACCCCTCTTCTTCAACTTGTTGTACACGCCGGTCTGCACGATGCCCAGCAGGTTGTTCGTCAACCAGTAGAGAACCAGGCCGCTGGGGAAGCTGAACGAGAAGATCGTGAACCAGATCGGCATCGTGTTGATGATCAGCTTCTGGGTCTTGTTCGCCGGCGGCGGCAACATCCGCTGCTGGAGGAACTGGGACGCTCCCATGATGAGGGGCAGCACGTAGATCGGATCCGGCAAGGCCAGGTTCCCGATCCAGCCGAGCCACGCTGCATCCCAAAGCTCGACCGCCTCGCTCAGGAGACGGAAGAAACCGAAGAAAACGGGCATCTGGAACAGGATCGGCAGGCAGCCGCTGGCCGGGTTCACGCCTTCCTCCCGGAACAGCGCCTGAATCTCCTCGTTCATCTTGCGCTGCTGGTCCATGCGGGGCCGGCCTTTGCCGTCCTTCAGTTTGGGCCGGTACTTGGCGCGGATCGCTTCCATTCGCGGATTCAGCTTCTGGATCCGCTGCATGGAGACCTGACTCTTGTGGGTCAGCGGGAACAGAACGAGCCGGATCACCACCGTCATCAGGACGATGCTCCAGCCGTAGTTCGCCACGACGTTGTCGTAAATCCAGCGTAAACCGAACTGGAGAGGTCGGGAGATGACGCCGAAGAACCCGTACCGGACCGTCTTCTGCAGTTCCACCCGCATCGCCGCCAGCGCGTCGTACTGCTTGTCGCCGAAGTAGGCCCGTCCGGCGAGCTGGCCGCCCGAGGCGTCGAGCACCAGCATCAGGTCGCGGGTCAGGTCTTCGGTCGTGACGTCGCCGGCCTCGACCAAGGTGAAGCCGCGCAGGCTGCCGTCGGCCTCGTCCAGGTTCGCCACCGGTAGAGCCCGCACCGCGCCCCGTGCCCCTGACGGAATGACAGCGGTGATGAAGTAACGGTCTTCGAGAGCCACCCAGCGCGCGCCTTCGCCGAGTTGCTGCGGATCCTCCGCCCGCCGCGGCTCGAGGGACTCCATGTCGCCGCCCGCGAACCACGTTGCCGCCCGCCGTTGCTGGCTTGACAGCCGGCTCTCGAGCTCGTCCACGCTCGGATTCCGGATGCCGGGACCGAGCACCAGGCCCCAGGCGTCGCCTGGCGACTCGACCTCGTAAAGGAAGGTCAGGCCGCCCTGGGTGTTCGCCGTCGGAACGCGGAACGTCTTCGTCGCCGAGCCGCGGTCTCCGCTGTACCGGAAAACGACCCGCTCGTCGCCGCTCTCCCTGGAACGTTCCACAACGAACAGGGCGTCGTTGAGCGGCGAGTCCCCCTGCGGACCCGACAGGCCGAACGGCCAGGGCTGGCCCGGCTCGCGCCGGCGCACGAGTTCAACGGGTTCGGCGCCGTCCGGGCGCAGCAGTTCGAAGGACAGCAACTGGGCGCCCCGGTTCGTGAACTCGAGTCTGGCGTTGCCGGACTCGACGACCACCCTCTCCTCCAGGGACGCTTCCACCCGTTCGAAGACCGCCAGCGGCTCCGGTACGCTCTCCGCCCGCGTAGCCGGAACCGGCACCGCCGTCTCCGACGCTGTCCTCGGTGTTTCCTCCCCGACGACGACGGGAGTCCGTTCCACCGGTGGTGGCGGCGGAGCCACGAAGGTCGACCAGAGCAGGAGGACGCCGAGCGACAGCAGCGCCGCCAGGAGGAGTCTGCGGTTGTCCATCGGTTCAGCTAGCCCTTGGCGGCATCGGGTTCCACCCTCCGCGCGGCTGGCGGCGGCAGGTCGATCCCGCCTCGCCCCAGAGGCTGGCAGCGCAGAAGCCTGCCGATCGTCAACCAGGTCCCCGCGAACAGGCCGTGACTTCTGAGCGCGAGCTGCCCGTACTCGGAACAAGTCGGACTGAAGCGGCAAGCCCTCGGGAACAACGGCGAAAGCCAGCGCTTGTACCCGCGGAGCACCGCCACGGCGAGCCTCACCAGCGGGTTCATCGCCGCGACCTCTTGCGGCCGCGAGACCTTCCGGCGGGAACGCCTTGGCCCGTCACCGACTCGAACAGCCGGTCCAACTCACGGTAGAACGTCCGGCGGTCCGCGGCGGCCGCGGTCGGCTTCAGATGCACTACCACGTCCACCGCCGGTAGCCGGTCCCGCTCCACGATCTGCCGGTAGTGCTCGCGCACCCGCCGGCGGAGCCGGTTGCGCGCCACGGCGCCAGCCACCCGACGACCGGCGGTCAGTCCCAACCGCGCGTGGCCGACGTCGTTGCGGCGCACGTGGAAAACGGCGAACTGGCCGTGCAGACGCCGCCCCCGGCGGTAGACCCGCCGGTAGTCGCTACTCGACCGTATCCGCTCGGCCCCCTGCTCGAAGCCGGAGGTGCGAGCGGGGTTCCCCGATCGGTTCAACGTCAGACCGTCAGCCGCTTGCGGCCCTTGCGGCGGCGGCGCGACAGGATCGCGCGACCGTGCCGGGTCCTCATCCGCAGACGGAAACCGTGCTTCTTCTTCCGACGCCGATTGTTCGGCTGGTATGTCCTCTTCACGTTCCTTCCTTCCTTAGGGCGTATGGCGGAGAGGGTGGGATTCGAACCCACGGATCGCGTAAACGATCAACGGTTTTCGAGACCGCCCCATTCGACCACTCTGGCACCTCTCCCCGTTGCTGGCCGCCTGGCGCATCCCGTCCTCCACCGCCCTGGTCATGGCGGAGAGGGTGGGATTCGAACCCACGGTAGAGTTGCCCCTACACATGCTTTCCAGGCATGCACCTTCGACCACTCGGTCACCTCTCCTCAATCGAAAGCCCGTTCGACCGTAGACGCCGGAAGAACGCGCGCAACAAAGCTGAGCTCTCCTCCGCCAGGACGCCGGAGCATACCGTGATTCGGTGATTCAGTCCTGGTTCGCGAACAATGTTCCCGAGCGAGCCGCAGAAGCCACCCTTCGGATCCGCGGCCCCGAACACGAGACGGTCCACCCGTGCGTTGACCATCGCCCCGGCGCACATGGCACAGGGCTCGAGGGTGACATAGACCGAGCAACCGTTCAGCCGCCAGCCCTGCTGTCTGGCCGCAGCCTCCGCCAAGGCAATCATCTCGGCGTGCGCCAGCGGATCTCCCCAGCTCTCCCTCCGGTTGTGGCCGCGGCCGACGACCACGCCGTCGCGCACCACCACGGCTCCCACCGGAACCTCTCCGGCCGTGGCGGCCAGCCGGGCCTCATCGAGGGCCAACTCCATGGCGGTCCGATCGTCCATCACTCACGCTAACAGTACGCCCTCCGGGCGATTCACTGGTACCATCCAGCCTGGTTCCCGCGGCGGTGAACAGGCTCGGGATCGAGAAGTGACCGAAGGGTTCGGGCCCTGTGTTTCGAACGGCCCCGAACCTCGTCAGGCCCGGAAGGGAGCAGCGATAGGGTGTTCGTTTCGAGGGCGCAGTTCAGCCGGGACCCTTCAGTGACTTCTCAATTCGGGTCATGACGTACCAGCCGCTGGCGCGCAAGTGGCGACCTCAGACGTTCGCCGACCTCGTCGGCCAGGAGGCGATCGTCACGGCCCTGCGCAACGCGCTGGGAGACGGCCGCATCGCGCAGGCCTACCTGTTCTCCGGCATCCGCGGCATCGGCAAGACGACGGCCGCGCGGGTCCTCGCCAAGGCTCTGAACTGCCTCGGCGCCGACGGCTCCGCCCGAGGCCCGGCGTCCGAACCGTGCGACACCTGCCTGGTCTGCACGGAGATCCGGGAAGGGGCCGATCTCGACGTGATCGAGATCGACGCCGCCACCTACTCGAAGGTGGAGCAGGTCCGCGACCTGACCGAGAGCCTGAGGTACGGACCGGCCCGCGACCGCTACAAGGTCGTCGTCCTGGACGAGATCCACCGGCTTTCCGCCTCGGCCTTCGACGCGCTGCTCAAGATCGTCGAGGAACCGCCCCCGCACCTGACCTTCATCTTCGCAACGACCGAGATCGAGAAAGTACCCGCGACCGTCCTGTCGCGCTGCCAGGAGTTCCACTTTCGCCGCGTCCCGCCCGAGCAGATGGTCGCTCACCTGCGACGCATCTGCGACGTCGAAGGCTTCGAAGCCGGCAACCCCGCCCTGCGCCTGATCGCCCGCGCTTCCGAGGGCAGCGTCCGGGACGCGGTTGCCCTGCTCGATCAGGCCGCCACCTTCGGCAACGGCAGGCTGGGCGACGACGATGTCGCACGTCTGGTGGGCGGCATCGACGCGGCGCTGCTTTCCACCCTGCTCAAGGCGATCCTCGCAGGCGACGGCGCTCGCCTGTCGACGACGATTCGCGAGGTCGAGGACGGTGGCAGCGACCCCAGGCAGGTGTTCACCCATTTCCTCTGTTTCCTGCGCAGCGCGCTGCATCTCGCGCAGGGTCTCGACCCGGAGCAGCTCGACCTGCCCGCCGAAGCAGCAGAGGACCTCAAGGAAACCGCCGCAGCCTCGGGTTACGAAAACCTGCTCAGGCTCCTGCACCTCCTCCTAAGCAGCGAAACGGTCGTCCGGCGTGCCGACGCTCCCGGCCTCGCCCTGGAAGTGGCGCTCCTGCGCGCGGCCGAACTCCCGAGGCTCGTGCGGATCGAGCGGCTGGCGGCCGGCCTCCCGACGGACGCGGCGTCTCCAGCCGGCCGGCCCGAAGCCCCGGCAAGGAGCGCCGACACGACGGAGACTCCTGCCGCGACGTCTCCCCCGGACGCCGCCGCTTCGGTCATCAGGCGACTTGAGAGCCAGACTCCCGCCCTGGCGGGCCTGCTCGAGTTCCACCACGCGCGCCTCGAAACGCACGGCAACACTCTGGTCATCGAGGCCGTTCCCGAGCTCGAGCGCCAACTGCGCGACGAAACCCGCAGCGCTCAACTCGACGACGCCGTGCGCTCCGCGCTCGGACCCGACGCCGCCTGGAAGGTGACGGCCGCACCGCCACGGCGCACCGCCGACGCGGCGCCGGCGGCGGCACCGGACAGACCGGCGGCAGCGGATCGACCGGCCGCCGGCGCGGCGCACCGCCGGGCGGCTCCCGAACGCAGGCGTGCCCGACGCCAACCGGGCCCCGACAGCGAAGCGCGAAGGGCCGCCGAGGCCGATCCCGGCGTCCGCGCCGTGCTCGACGTCTTCGGCGGCCGCGTACTCGACGTCCGGCCCAGGACCCCCTGATTGCCCACTCACAGAGCATAGGAAAGAGCGACGAATGAACATCCAGAAGCTGATGCGGCAGGCCCAGCAGATGCAGGAGCAGATGCGGCGCGACCTGGCGACCGCCGAGTTCACCGCCAGTGTCGGCGGCGGCATGGTCGAAGTGCGGATGAACGGCGAGAAGGAGGTCCTCGCGGTGCACATCGACTCCGAGGTCCTCGACCCGGAGGATCCCGCCATGGTCCAGGATCTCGTTCTGGCCGCGGTGAACGAAGCGGGACGCAAGGTGAACGAGTACGTGGGGCAGCGGATCGGGAACATGGCCGGCGGCATACCCGGCCTCACCTGATGCCGGCCGATCCGCTGTCGAACCTGGTCGAGGAGCTCTCGCGCCTCCCCGGCATCGGTCCGAAGACGGCGCGACGGCTGGCCCACCATCTCCTCCGCGCGGACCGATCCCGCGCCGAGGCGCTCGCGCAGGCGGTCATCGACGTCAAGGACCGCATGATCCACTGCTCGACCTGCCACCAGATCACGGCGGTGGATCCATGCTCCATCTGCAGCGATCCGCAACGCGACCAGACCAAGCTCTGCGTCGTGGAGGAGCCCTTCAACATCGAGCCGATCGAACGCACCGGCGAGTTCCACGGCCTCTACCACGCCCTCCTGGGGGCCCTCTCCCCTCAACGCGGTGTCGGCCCTGACGAACTCACCGTCGCCTCCCTCCTCGACCGCCTCGAAGGAGTCGAAGAGGCGATCCTCGCCATGAACCCCAACGTCGAGGGCGAAGCCACCGCCCTCTACCTCGCCAACCTCCTCAACCGCCGCGGCGTCCACGTCACCCGCCTCGCCTTCGGCCTCCCCGTCGGCGGCGACATCGACTACGCCGACCAGGTCACCCTCGCCCGTTCGCTGGCGGGCCGCCGCGATTTGTAGTTCGGCCGCCCGTGGAGGCCCGGGGGGAAGGTCCCCATCGGCCGCTCGCGCTCTCTGGGTTCAGGGTAAGTCAGCGCTCGCTTCGGTCGGCTGCGCTGCGGGGGGTCGTCGGTTGAGGTGACGTTCTGGGGAGACGCTTGCCTCCAGCCCGCTGGGGACCTTCCCCCCGGACCTCCACGGGCTGGACGATCTCGGTAGCTGGCTACGCTGCGTTTGGGCTTCGGGGATCAGGCGGCGCAGGGGTACCAACGGGATCCAGAGCCGCGACTTGTACTCAGCTCCGGGAAATCAGGACCGTAGGAGACCGTCCACCCAGAACGTCGCTCGACGTCACCGGAGTGGGCGATCGCGTCGCCGGACAATGTTGCGAAGTCCTGGAGCGTCCAGTCCGGGTCTGGCGGGCCGGACGGCCTACCCCCCAACGACGTCGCGCAGTACACCGGCGGCGTGGTCGAGCTGCTGTTCGGTGATGACGAGGGGTGGGCAGAGCTGGAGGACGGTGCCGGAGGCGCCGCCGGCGAGCGTGATGAGGCCGCGGTGGAGGAGGTTGCGGCTGAGGGTGTGGGCGCGGGAGGAGGAGTCGAGTTCGATGGCCTGGAGGAGGCCCTGGCCGCGGATGTCGGTGACTCCGGGGCGGTTCCTGAGGGGTTCGAGGCCTTTGCCGATGCGGTCGCCTACCGTGCGGGATCGGGCGACGAGGTCTTCGGTCTCGATCACCTCCAGGGTGGCGAGGGCGGCGGCGCAGGCGAGGGGGTGGGCGACGAACGTGGCGGTATGGCGGGCTTCGCCGTCGCTTCGCCAGACGTCCAGGACTTCCTTCCTGCCGAGGACGGCGGCGATCGGGAGGCCGCCGCCGAGGGCTTTGCCGCAGCAGACGAGGTCCGGTTCGACGCCGGCTTCGCGGCATACGAACCAGGCGCCGCAGCGGCCGAAGCCGGTGAAGATCTCGTCCACCGCGAGGACGACGTCGTGCCGGCGGCAGACTTCGGCCAGGGCCGCCAGCCAGCCGGACGGCGGCCAGCGGGTGGCCTCGCGGCCGATGACGGGCTCGACCAGGCAGGTGCCGACTTCCGGCTGCCGCTCGAACAGCTCTGCGATCCGTTCCGGGGACCCGCCGTACGGCAGACGGTGAACGAGTTCCTCGAGCGGCCGGGTGAAGGGTTCGCGGAAGGCCGGCCTCGAGGTGGCCGCCAGCGCTCCGAGGGTGGTCCCGTGGTAGGCGTGATCGAACGCGAGCACGCCCGGGCGGCCGCTGTGCAGGCGGCCCGTCTTCAGCGCGATCTCCACCGCGTCGGCGCCGGAGACGGCGAAATAGACCCGGGGGTCGGCGAGCGGCGCGAGCGCACAGAGGCGCTCGGCCAACTCAAGGCGAGCAGGGTGGGCATAGACATCGCCAAGGCCGTGGACGAGCTGCTCCGCCTGCTCCCTGACCGCCGTGACCACGGCCGGGTGGCGGTGGCCGACGGCCGCGACACCGAAACCGGCGGTGAGGTCGAGGTAGCGGTTTCCGTCGACGTCGACCACGTTGCTGCCCAGGGCTTCGGCCCAGAGCATCGCGGTCGTTCCGCTGGGTACGCGGGTCTTCTGACCCGTGGAAGACAGCGCGCTGCGAAGCGGCGACGATCCGGCCAGCGTGTTGATGCCCGGCGCCTCGGAGGCTTCGAGGCGCGCGGCCATCGCCCTGGCCCGCGGGCCCGGAGGCGGGAACAGGATCTCCGGCAGCAGGCGGCCGCTCTCGAGCCCTTGCGAGCGCACTTCCGTCAGGCGTTCGCGATCCGCTCGCAGATGCGGTCCAGCGCGTCCTGGTCCAGGTACGGATGCATCGGCAGGCTGACGACGCGGTCCGCCAGGCTTTCGCTGACCGGCAGCGAGCCGGCGCCGCGGCCGTAGCTCTCGTAGGCCGGCTGCAGGTGCATGGGGCGCGGGTAGTAGACGGCGGTGGGGATGCCGGCACGGTCGAGGTGTGCCCTCAGGGCGTCCCTCGTCCCGGCCGACGGCTGGCCGGCCGCGTCGTCGACGCGGAGCGTGTACTGGGCCCAGCTCGACTCGACACCCGACTCGGGGCCGGCGCCGCACTCCGGCACCGACACCCTCCAGGGCGTCGCCGCCGAGGACCCAACGGCTCGCAGCCGCTCGCTGTAGCCCGCCGCGACGGCGCGCCGTGCAGCCAGCTCCTGCTCGAAGACGGTCAGCTTCGCCAGCAGCACGGCGGCCTGAAGGCTGTCAAGGCGGCCGTTCACACCGAGCCGAACGATGTCGTAGCGGTCGGCGCTCTGGCCGTGCTCGCGGATGGAGCGGACGATCTCCGCGGTTGCCGGCTCCACACAAAGCACCGCGCCGCCGTCGCCGTAGCCTCCGAGAGGCTTGGCCGGATAGAAGCTGGTCGTCGTGATCGGCGCCAGCGAACCGACCGGACTTCCGTCGCGGCGCGCGCCGAAACTCTGGGCCGCGTCCGAGATCACCTCGAGCTGTCTGCTGGCCGCCCACTCCGCCAGCGGTTCCTCGGCCACCGGCAGGCCGAACAGGTCCACCGGAATCACTGCCTTCGGCGTGGCGACACCGGCGGCCCGCACGGCCTCGTACTCCCGGTCGAGCGACTCGAGGTCGATCAGGAAGTCCTCTTCCCGCACATCGACAAAGACGGGCACCGCGCCGGCGAGCAGAACGACCTCCGCGGTCGCAGTGAACGTGAAGGTTGGAACGAAGACGGCGTCGCGGCGGCGGTTCCCGCCTCTGCCGACGCCAAGCGCGAGCAGGGCGATCAGCAGGGCATCCGATCCGCTCGAGACCGCCACCGCGGAGGCGCCGCCGGCCCATCGGCCCAGCTCCACCTCCAGTTCGTCGACCTCGGGACCCATGACGTAGCGGCCGTGGTCGAGAACGTCGGCGATCCGGCGGTCGATCTCCGGCCGGAGTCGCCTCGACTGGGCGGCCAGGTCGACAAAGGGGATCCTCGGCGGAGGTTCCGTCGGCGTCATGGCCCGGAGTGTAGTGGCGGATCGGCGCGGTTGGCGCAGACGGCGTCGAGCGTCTTCCGCAGCAGGGACGAGGTCGGCAACTCCCCGATCTCCGCCTGGCCGAACCAGGCCAGGGAGGATTGTCCCGCCGTCGGCCGTTCCGGACGCCAGCGGGCGACCGCCGCCCGCACAAGGAAATCCCTGTAGGTCACGGCGTGCCGCACCAGGACCGGCCGTTCGTCACACTCCCAGCAGCCACCGAACTCCCGACCCAGCACTTCCGCCGCGCGGCCCGGCTCGTCGCCGCTCGCGAGCTCCACCGTCGGCAGGTGCCAGCGGCCGGCCAGCCAGTCCGCGTCCCCGGGCCGGCGATGGAGCAGCAGGTCGTCGCCTCGCTGGACGACGGCCGTGAAGCAGTGGCGGACTTCCCGGGAGCGCCGCGGTCCGGCAACCGGGAAGGACCGCGGATCGATATCCGCCGAGTGGAAGGCGCGGCAACCCGGGGCGAGGGGACAGACGCCGCAATCCGGCGCACCTCGACGGCAAACCAGCGAACCGACCTCCATCAGCGCCTGGTTGGAGTCGCCGGGACGGCTCCCATCCAGCAACCGGGCCGCGGTCGCCAGGAGCCTCCGCCTGGCGGCGGCTCGGCGAGGAGGTTCCGTGGATGCCAGGAACCGGCTCAGCACCCGTTCGACGTTGCCGTCCAGCACGGGCGACGCCTCCCCGCAGCAGCGGCTCGCGAGCAGCGCAGAGGTGTACGCGCCGATTCCCGGCAGCTCCGCCCACTCCGCGGCGCTCGCGGGCAGCGTGCGGCGTTCCACCAGGATCCGGGCCGCCCGGTGGAGATTCCGGGCGCGGCGGTAGTAACCGAGGCCCGACCATGCCGCTTCCACAGACTCGACCCGGGCTTCCGCCAGCGCGCCGACACGGGGGAAGCGGTCCAGGAATCCACGGTACCGGGTCGCGACGACCTCACTCCGGGTCTGCTGGAGCATGATTTCCGCGACGAGAATCTCGTACGGATCCTCGGTTCGCCGCCAGGGCAAGTCGCGCCGGCAGCGGTCGAACCAGGCCAGCAGCGTCCCCCGGAGGGCCTCCGGCTCGACTAACTGCAACACAGTTCAGAACCTAGACGCGCCGCGGCCGGACCGCGCCGCGCCCGCGACGAAGAAAACGTGAAGAAAGTGGTCAGACACCCCTTGTTGAAGCCGGATCCCGCTGCTATCCTGCGCTTCTCGCGCAACGGAGGCCACACGGCGTGGGACCAACAGATAGTCCCCTGGAGTTATCTGCCCCGAGTCTCTTCGCCGGTCGTCCAAGGTTTTTCCACACTGTGCGGAAAAGCTGCGGAACGTAGCTCTGCAGAGCGGCAATTCCCTACCCGGCACCGGGAATTGGTGGTCGTGCGCGTCGGAACGTGGGGGAGAAGTGCGTCGGTTCGGAGTAGCAACGGAACAAGCGGGCAAAGGCTCTGCCGTGCGCTGGTTCACCATGGCTCTCGTCGCTGCGGATGGCAAGAGGGAGCATGCCTAGTTCCGTCTGGCCGACTCTACGACGGCAGTTGCGGGCGGATCTCCCGGCCGAGGACTTTCGCACCTGGTTTCATCCCCTGAGGGTCGCGTCGGAGGACGCCGACCACCTCGTCCTCGAAGCGCCGAACTCGCGCTTCGTCGAGGCGCTCGAAGAGGGCTTCCGCCCGATCGTCGACTGGGCGATCGCAGACCTCAAGGGCCCGACATACCAGGTCCTGTTCAAGAGCGGCGAAACGCGGACCAGAGTCGACACGCCGGGACGATCGTCGGCTGCGAAGTCCATCGCGAGCCGGGAGCCGGCAACTCGCCCCGACCTGGAGGGGGCGCCAAGCAGTTCGCTCAACCCCCAGTACCGGTTCGACTCGTTCGTCGTCGGCAACTCGAACCGCTTCGCCAGCGCCGCCTCCCAGGCCGTCGCCGAGAAGCCCGGCATCGCGTACAACCCGCTCTTCCTCTACGGCGGCGTGGGTCTGGGCAAGACCCATCTCCTGCATGCGATCGGAAACCGCCTCAAGCGGGCGGCTCCGGGTACGAGAGTCGTGTACCTCGCCGCCGAAGACTTCGTCAACGACCTGATCACCTCGATCCGCTTCGAGCGAATGCCCGCCTTCCGCGAGCGCTACCGGACGATCGACGTCCTGCTGGTGGATGACATCCAGTTCCTGGCCAAGAAGGAGCGCTCCCAGGAGGAGTTCTTCCACACCTTCAACGTGCTCTACACCCGCCAGAAGCAGATCATCGTGACCTCGGACGCCCAGCCGCGCGACATGGCGGACATCGAAGAGCGCCTCCGAAGCCGCTTCGGATCGGGTCTTCTCGCCGACATCCAGCCGCCCGACCTGGAGACCAAGGTCGCCATTCTCCAGCGCAAGGCGCGGCAACTCCAGGGCCTGGATCTGGACACGGACGTCGCCATGTTCATCGCGCGACAGGTGCATTCGAACGTGCGCGAACTCGAAGGCCTGCTCAACCGGGTCACCGCCTTCGCCTCGCTGTCGGGTGTGCCCCTCGATCTCGAGTTCGCCAAGGAAGCGCTGCGCGACGTACTGCCGGAACAGGACCGTCCCGTGTCCTCGGCGCAGATCATCAAGATGGTGGCCCACCACTACGGCCTCAAGGTCCGCGAGATCAAGAGCAAGAGCAACTCCCGGCAGATCACCTATCCCCGCCAGATCGCGATGTACCTCTGCAAGCGCCTGACCGAGATGTCCTACCCGGAGATCGGGAGGGTCTTCAACGGCAAGCATCACTCGACCGTCATGTACTCCGTCGAGCAGATCGAGCGCCGACGCGCCGACGACGAGCGCCTGGCCGCTCAACTGGAGCGCTTCACCCGTCAACTCGGCTGAGCGAGAGCCGCCGCCGTCTCGCCAGGGACGACCTCCGCGCAACCTGTCGAATGAACATCCTGCGGAATCGCGGCGGATCGGGCACCAGGGGATCTGCGCACCGGCAGCGGATTGTCAGGGCACCAGTTCCGGTTGTCCTGCGGCCGTACTGTGGAGAGAATCCGTGCTCCGCGCGGCCCGGCGGCCGAAGTCCGCAGAATGCACAATCGCTCCGCTGCCGACTCCACTCCTCACCGATGTCCTACCATACGACCCAAACTACTGATTATAAATGATTTACAAGGTTCTTCCTCACGCGAAACCGGCGCCTTCTACGGCTACTTTCTTGGTGTATATTTCTTCCCGAGGAGAAGACAGATGAAGACCCGAGTCGAACGACGAGAACTGCTGACCGAGCTCGTGGCGATGCGCGGCATCGTCGAGAGCAGGTCAACGATTCCGGTCCTCTCCCATCTTCTCCTGACGGTCCGCGACGATCGTCTGGAACTGGCAGCGACGGATCTGGACGTTTCCCTGACCTCCTGGTGCAGCGCGGAGGAAGGAAGCTGCGAACCGGGCGCCACTGCGGTGCAGGCCCGGAAGTTCCTCGAGATCGTTCGCGCCCTGGCCGACGGTCCCGTCGAGTTGTCGACCGGCGATTCAAACTCGCTTCATATCGACGCCGGGTCTTCGAAGTTCCGGATCAACGGTCTCTCGGCCGAGGACTTCCCGACACTCACCACGGTCGACCAGGGCTCGTCGTCCTCGTCGTTCGAGGCGCCTTTCCCCGAGGTCAAGCGGATGATCGGCAAGATCATCTTCGCCGTCTCGGCGGAAGAGTCCCGCTTCCAGTTGAACGGAGCCCTGCTCAAGTTGAAGGACGGCAAGGTCGAGATGGTCGCGACGGACGGCCACCGGCTTGCCCTGATCGAGGCCGAGATGGCGGGCGTCGCGGAAGCGGACGGCGTTCTCGCGCCGCGCAAGGCGCTGCTCGAGTTGATGCGCTTCGACAGCGACGAGACGATCCGTTTCCGTCGCGGCGAGCACCATCTCGGCTTCGTCATCGGGCGTCGCGAGCTCACGTGCCGCATTCTCGAGGGGACGTTCCCGGACTACGAGAAGGTGATCTCCACGGAGAACGACCGCAAGGCGACGTTCGATCGCGGCGCGCTCTCCGAGGTGGTGCATCGGGTCGCCCTGCTGACGGGTGACCGCGCCCCCATGGTCAGGCTCGGTTTCGAGGCCCAGTCGCTGCGTGTTTCGTCCTCGAACCCGGATCTGGGCGAGGCGGAGGAGAGCCTCGCCTGTGACTACGAGGCCGAGAAACTGGACATCGGCCTGAACCCCGTCTACGTGCGGGATTTCCTGTCCGCGGTCGACACCGAGCAGGTGGAGTTCGCGCTCAAGGACGAGAACAGTCAGTGTCTCGGAGAGCCCGTTGGGGGGCCTGATTTCCGCTACTTGTGCGTGATCATGCCGATGCGGATCTGAGCATCTTCGGTCGACCAGCTAAGTCTCCTGTTTTCAGATAGTTGCGAGCGGTCCTTAAGCGGCCCCGGAAAGCGGCCGGAATGGCCGTCATGTGATAGTTTTCCGCACATGACGGCAGCCGGGACAACGGATGTTCAGGCGGCGGCCGAAGCCGGGTACTCGGCCGAGCACATCAAGGTCCTCAAGGGCCTCGAAGCGGTCCGGAAACGGCCCGGGATGTACATCGGCGACACCGATGACGGCTCGGGTCTGCACCACATGGTCTTCGAGCTCGTCGACAACGCGATCGACGAGGCGCAGGCCGGCTTCTGCGAGCTGGTCAAGGTCGTCATCCACGGCGATGGCAGCGTCTCCGTACGGGACGACGGCCGTGGCATTCCGGTAGCCCTGCACGAAGGCGAGGGACGGTCCGCAGCGGAAGTCATCATGACCGAGCTGCACTCGGGCGGAAAGTTCGACCAGAACGCCTACAAGGTGTCGGGCGGCCTGCATGGCGTCGGTCTCTCCGTGGTCAACGCCCTCTCGGTCCAGCTCGACCTGGAGATCGACCGCGATGGCCACTCCTGGCGCCAGACCTACAGCCGCGGCGTGCCGGAAGCGCCGATCGAAGCGGTTGCCGATCTCGAGAATCCCGAGGACACCGGTACCGGAATCCGGTTCAGGCCGGACCCGGAGGTGTTCACTCGGCTCTCCTTCGACTACAACGTGCTCGCGCAGCGCCTGCGGGAACTCTCCTTCCTTAACCGCGGCATCGCGATCAGCCTCTTCGACGAACGGACGGGCAACGGCGCGAAGTTCGAGTACGAGGGAGGAATCGCCAGTTTCGTCGCCCACCTGGGCCGGAACAAGACGGCCCTGCACCCGCATCCGGTCTACCTCCGCAGCGAGATGGGCGAGGCTGGCTCCAGCGAGTCGGTCGAGGTCGCGCTGCAGTGGAACGACAGCTACCAGGAGCGGATCTACTGCTTCACGAACACGATCAACAACCGGGACGGAGGCACCCATCTCTCGGGCCTCCGGTCGGCGCTGACCCGCACGGTGAACGCCTACGTCGCTTCTTCGGGTCTCGGCAAGAACCTGAAGGAGAAGCTCTCGGGCGAGGACATCCGCGAGGGCCTGGTGGCGATCGTTTCGGTCAAGGTGCAGGATCCGAAGTTCTCCAGCCAGACCAAGGAGAAGCTCGTCTCCTCGGAGGTCCGCGGCTGGGTCGAGTCGACGGTGGGCGAACAGCTCTCCGCGTTCCTGGAGGAGAACCCGCGGGACGCCAGGCGGATCGTCGAGAAAGTCGTCGAAGCGGCGAGGGCGCGGGAGGCGGCGCGCAAGGCGCGGGAACTGACCAGGCGCAAGGGCGCCCTCGACAGTTCGAATCTTCCGGGCAAGCTGGCGGACTGCAGCGAGCGGGATCCGGCGCACGCGGAGCTGTTCCTGGTGGAGGGGGACTCGGCCGGCGGCTCTGCCAAGCAGGGCCGCGACCGGCGCTTCCAGGCCGTGCTGCCGCTCAAGGGGAAGATCCTGAACGTCGAGCGGGCGCGCCTCGACAAGATGCTCTCCTCCGAGGAGATCAGGACCCTGATCCAGGCCCTGGGAACCGGCATCGGCAACGAGGACTTCGATGTCGACCGCCTGCGCTACCACAAGCTGATCATCATGTGCGACGCGGACGTCGACGGCAGTCACATTCGCACACTCATCCTGACCTTCTTCTACCGCCAGATGAAGGAGATCATCGACCGCGGCCATCTCTTCATCGCCCAGCCGCCGCTTTACAAGGTGACGGAGGGGCGTCGTTCGAGCTACATGAAGGACGACGAGGAGTACCACGACTACCTGGTGGAGCGGATTCGCAGGAACTGGCAGGTTGCCCTCCCGAACGGCGACGTCGACGATCCGACCGTGTTCGAGGGTGACCGCCTGCGCGTGCTGCTCGACCGGCTCGCCTCCTTCAGGCGATCGCTCGACTCCCTGAGCGCCCGCGGGATCCCGCGTGACGCGCTGCGGGCGGCGATCGCCGGCGGCATCAGGGATCGGGACAGCCTGGCCGATCGGGAGCGGGTCGAGCTGACCGCTCAGGTGATCGAGGCTTCCGGCTTTCACGACGTGGCGGTGGAGGACGGCCGCGACGGGTTGCGGGCGATCCGGTTCCGTTCGCGCCGGGACGGCGTAGACCGGCACGTGACGATCGACGAGGCGCTCGTGACCGGCGCCGACTTCCGTTCCCTGACCGCCAACGAGCAGGCGCTCGAGGCGTGGCGAGCGCCCTCGATCCGGCTCCGCAAGGTGAACGGCAGCGCGACGACCGACGACGTCGAGGCCGAGTCCGTCGACGAGGCGCTCGACGCTCTGTTCGAAGCCGCGAAGAAGGGCCTGTCGATCCAGCGCTACAAGGGCCTGGGCGAGATGAACCCGTCGCAGCTCTGGGAGACCACGATGGACCCCGAGCGGCGCCGGATGCTGCTTGTGGAGATCGACGACGACCGGGACGACGAGACGGACGGCATCTTCACGACCCTGATGGGCGACAAGGTGGAGCCCCGGCGCGAGTTCATCGAGAAGAACGCCCTGAACGCGATCAACCTCGACATCTGACCCATCGACCGTGAGCAAGGGCGAGAACCCCATCCAGCCGCCGCCGGCGTCCGGCCGCGACACCGTGCCGGTGCAGCTCGAGCGCGAGATGCGGCGGAGCTACCTCGATTACGCGATGAGCGTGATCATCGGCCGCGCTCTGCCCGACGTGCGGGACGGCCTCAAGCCAGTCCACCGGCGGGTCCTCTACGGCATGTGGGAAGCCGGCAACACGGCCGGCCGCGCCTACAAGAAGTCGGCGCGCATCGTCGGCGACGTGATGGGCAAGTACCACCCGCACGGCGACGGACCGATCTACGACACGGTGGTGCGCATGGCGCAGGACTTCTCCATGCGCTATCCGCTGGTCGACGGCCAGGGCAACTTCGGCTCGATCGACGGCGACAACCCCGCCGCGATGCGCTACACCGAGGTCCGCCTCACCCGGATCGCCGAGGAGTTGCTGCGCGAGGACATCGAGAAGGACACCGTCGAGTGGATACCGAATTACGACGGTTCCGAGCAGGAGCCTTCGCCGCTTCCGGCGCGGATTCCCAACCTGCTGGTCAACGGCTCGGCCGGCATCGCCGTCGGCATGGCGACGAACATCCCGCCGCACAACCTGGGCGAGGCGCTTGCGGCTGTCAAGCTGCTGATCGACCGCCCCCAGGCGACCCTGGAAGAGTTGATGGAACTGCTGCCCGGGCCGGACTTCCCGACCGGCGGTTTCATCCATGGCCGCGCGGGCATCCATGCCGCCTATGCCACGGGCCGTGGCTCCATCCAGGTGCGGGCCCGCGCCGAGATCGAGGACGCCGGCCAGGACAGTCAGTCGATCATCGTGACCGAGCTTCCCTTCCAGGTGAACAAGGCCCGCCTGATCGAGCGGATCGCCGAGCTGGTGCGCGAGAAGAAGCTCGAAGGAATCCGCGATCTGCGCGACGAGTCCGACCGCGACGGCATCCGGATCGTGATCGACCTGAAGCGGGGCGAGGTGGCCGAGATCGTCCTGAACACGCTGTACAAGATGACCAAGCTCCAGGTCAGCTACGGCATGAACATGCTGGCGATCGTCGACAGCCAGCCCCAGGTGCTGACGCTACGCGCCCTGCTGCGCCACTTCCTCGACCATCGCCGCACGGTCGTGATCCGGCGCTGCCGTTACGACCTGGCCCGAGCCGAGAAGCGCGCCCACGTCCTCGAGGGGCTGCTCATCGCGCTCGACCACCTGGACGCGGTGATCGCGACGATTCGCGCGAGCCGTACTCCGCCGGAAGCAAGAGAGCGCCTGATCGAGGGCTTCTCCCTGAGCGAGCCCCAGGCGCAGGCGATCCTGGACATGCGCCTGCAGCGCTTGACCGGCCTCGAGCGGGAGAAGATCGAGCAGGAGCACCGCGAGCTGATCGCCGAGATCGAGCGTCTGCGCGCGATCCTCGGTTCCGACGCCCTGCTGCTCCAGGAGATCCGGGCCGAACTCGACGAGATCGAGAGGCGCTACAGTGACCCGCGGCGCACCGAGATCGTGGCCCACTCATCGGACATCACGATCGAGGACATGATCGCCGACGAGGACATGGTGATCACGGTCACCCGGTCCGGCTACATCAAGCGGTCGCCGCTCAGCCTCTACCGCGCCCAGCACCGCGGCGGCAAGGGCCGGACCGGCATGGCCACCCGTGACGGCGACTTCGTCGAGCAGCTCTACGTCGCCTCCGCCCACAGCTACATCATGGTGTTCACCGACCGGGGCTACTGCTACTGGCTCAAGGTGCACCAGATCCCGGAACTCGGACCGGCGGCCCGCGGCAAGGCGATCGTCAACCTCCTGCGCCTCGACAGCGGCGAGGGTGTCGCGGCGACCGCCGCCGTGCGGGAGTTCCCGGAAGATCGGTTCCTGACCTTCGCCACCGAGGCCGGCGTGGTCAAGAAGACGGCGCTGGCCGAGTACTCGAGGCCGCGCAACAGCGGCATCATCGCCCTGCGGATCGACGAGGACGACCGGCTCCTGTCGGTCAAGGTGACGGACAGCGGCAGCGAGATCGTGCTGGCCACGAAGAAGGGCTACTCGATCCGCTTCCCGGAGACCGACTTGCGCTCCCTCGGCCGCGCGACCCGGGGCGTGCGCGGGATCAGCCTGCGCCCGGGCGACCGGGTCGTGTCGATGGAGTGCCTGCTGCCGCAGGAGGAGTCCGCGGAGTCCGGGTCTCCGGAGACGACGCTTCTGACCGTGAGCGAGAGCGGCTTCGGCAAACGCACCGCGATCGAGGAGTACCGCCTGCAGTCGCGGGGCGGTCTCGGGATCATCAACCTGAAGGTGTCCGACCGCACCGGCGAGGTCGTCGGCGTCCGCCAGGTCAGTGAGGACACCGGCCTGATGCTGATCACCCCCGAAGGCAAGATCATCCGCATCACGGCCGGCAGCGTGTCGCTGATCGGCCGCGCCACCCAGGGGGTCAAGGTCATGGATCTCGACGAGGGTGACCGCATCGTCGCCCTGGCCCGCATCCCCGATCGCGGCGACGAGGATGAAGACGGCGAGGACGCCGAAGCGGCCGACACGGAGCCAGTCAACTAGCAGCGAGCAGGGTGGGGAGCGCCACGATGAAGTTCTTTCTGGACACCGCGGACACAGGCGAGATCGAGACCGGCCTCGAGTGGGGGATGGTCGACGGCGTCACCACGAACCCGAGCCTGATCGCCAAGCAGGGCAAGCGGTACCTGCCGACCGTCAAGGAGATCGCGGAGCTGGTGCCGGGCCCCGTCAGCGGCGAGGTGCTGGCGACGGATCTCGACGGCATGCTCGAGCAGGGCCGGCGGCTCGCCGGCCTGGCCGACAACGTCGTCGTCAAGGTGCCGCTCGGGCCGCCGGGGCTGACCGCCGTGCGACGCCTCGCGGAGGAAGGGATCCGGTGCAACGTGACCCTCTGCTTCTCGCCGTCCCAGGCGCTGCTGGCGGCGAAGGCGGGCGCCGCCTACATCTCGCCCTTCGTCGGCCGCCTCGACGACATCGCCCAGGACGGCATGGACCTGATTCGCCAGGTCGTTTCGATCTACTCCCGGTACGACTTCGAGACGGAGGTCCTGGTCGCGTCGGTGCGCCATCCGGTCCACGTCGTCATCTCGGCCGAGATGGGCGCCGACGTGGCGACCCTTCCCTTCAAGACGCTGAGCCAGCTCTACCGTCATCCGCTGACCGACATCGGCCTGGAGAGCTTCCTCTCCGACTGGCGGGCCACGGGCAAGAGCTTCGATGACTGACCGCGGCGGGCGGACCCGATGAGCGTCGACGCCGTTCTCGAGCGCGTGGACCGCGAAACCGGCGCCAGCCTGGATCAGTTGAAGGAGTACCTGCGGATCCCGTCCGTCTCGACCGATCCGGAGTACGCCGCCGACGTGCGTCGCTGCGCCGGCTTCGTCAAGGAGCGGCTCGAGGCTGCGGGCCTGGCGGCGGAGATCATCGAAACGGCGGGCCATCCGCTGGTGTACGGCGAGTGGCTCGGCGCTCCCGGCCGCCCGACCGTCCTCTTCTACGGTCACTACGACGTGCAGCCGGTCGACCCGTTGGAAGAGTGGCGGAACGACCCGTTCGAGCCGACGATCGAGACGGGAAAACGCGGCGAGCGGATCGTCGCCCGCGGCGCCACCGACGACAAGGGCCAGTCCTTCACCCACATCAAGGCAGTGGAGGCGATCATGGCCGAGACCGGCGCCCTGCCGGTCAACGTCAAGTTCCTGATCGAGGGCGAGGAGGAGTGCGGCGGCGAGGCGATCGAGGCCTACGTCAGGAGCCCGGAGTCCCGGCGCCTGGGCTGCGACCTGGCGCTGGTCTCCGACACCTCCATGTACGGCCCGGGCCAGCCCTCCGTGCTCTACGGGCTGAAGGGCCTCCTCTACACCGAAGTCAGGGTGCGCGGCGCCGGTCGCGATCTGCACTCCGGCACGTTCGGGGGCGCCGTTGCGAACCCCCTGAATGTCCTGGGCTCCATGCTGGCGGCGCTCCGTGACCCGCGAGACGGCCGGATCCTCGTTCCCGGCTTCTACGACGACGTGCGGCCGCTGGGCGCGGAAGAACGGGCGGCGTTCGCGGCGCTGCCGTTCGATGAGGCGAAGTACGGCGACGAGATCGGCGCGTCCGCCTTGTGGGGCGAGGCCGGCTACACGACCCTGGAACGGGTCTGGGCGCGGCCGACCTGCGACGTGAACGGGCTCTGGGGCGGCTACCAGGGCCCCGGCGCCAAGACGGTGATCGCGAACCAGGCCGGCGCCAAGGTCTCGATGCGGCTGGTGCCGGACCAGGACCCACAGCGGCTGTTCCGTTCCTTCGCGGACTACATGCGCTCCCTGGCGCCGCCGGGCATCGAGATCGAGGTCGAGAACCTGAACGGGGCGCCGCCGGTGCTCGTCGACCTCGACGGCCCGCTCGTCGACGCGGCTCTCGAGGGCGTGCGCGAAGCCTGGGGCCGCGAGCCGGTGCGGGTCCGGGAAGGCGGCTCGATTCCCATCGTCTCCACCCTGTCCGAGGTGCTGGGCGCTCCCGTGCTGCTGGTCGGCTTCGGCCTGTCGGACGACCGGCTGCACGCCCCGAACGAGAAGATGGACCTCTCGAACTTCTACCAGGGCATTCGCACGGTGGTCCGCGTGCTCGACCGCCTCGGAGGCTGCGCCGCCGCCTGACCGCCTGTGGCTGCCGGGCGCGAGCGTGAGATCAAGGTCGCGGTCGCCGATCTGGACCGGCTCCGGGAACGGGTCCGCGCCGCCGGCGGAAAGCTCGAACGAGCGGCCGCCATGGAGTCGAACTGGGTCTTCGACCGGCGCGCCGCCGCGCCCTCCGAGCGGCTGCGGGCCCGCCGCGAGTTGCTGCGTCTGCGCACGGACGGCGGCGGCTGCCGGCTGACCTTCAAGTCCGCACCTGAGATTCGGGGCGGCGTCAAGGAGAGGGCGGAACACGAGTTCGCCGTCGACGACCCGGCGGCTGCGCGTCTGTTCCTCGAGTCGCTCGGCTTCGAGGTCACGGCGCGCTACGAGAAGGTCCGCGAGCGCTGGCTGCTTCTCGGCTGCGAGATCGCCCTCGACCGGACGCCGATCGGCGATTTCGTGGAGGTCGAGCAGGTCGACCCGGACGTGCCTGCCGGCGGGATCGAACGCGTCTGCCGCCGCTGCGGCATCGATCCGGAGCGGGCCGATCTGCGGGACTATCTGGCGATCTACCGCGATCACCGCGCGCGGCACGGGGGGCTGCCCCGGGACATGGTGTTTGAGAGAGAAGGTCGGCCTTCGGCCGTGGGTCAGGACGCTCGCGGAACCGGCGGAGATTCGCAGTGAAAGGCGCCAGCCGGCGGGTACGGGCACTCGTGCTCTGCGCCGGCCGCGGAGAACGGCTGCGGCCGCTGACCGCCGCCGTTCCCAAGGCGCTGCTGCCGGTGGCTGGCCGCGCGGTCGCGTTGCGGACGATCGACCTCCTTCACCGCGCGGGCTGCGAGGCGGCGGTAAATCTGTTCCATCTCGGTGACGCGGTGCGGCGCGGGCTCGAGAGCGAGGCCGTCGCCGCCGGCATCGAGCTCCGCTTCGAGGTCGAACCGGAGCTGCTCGGCACGCTCGGCGCCGTGGTCAACCTGCGGGACTTCCTCGCCGATGCCGACGACGTCGTGCTGGTCAACGGCGACTCGCTCTGCCGCTGGCCGCTCCGCGAGGCGCTGGACCGCCATCGCCGCAGCGGCGCCGACGTCACCCTTCAGGTCGGCTGGAACGACCGCGTCGGCGGCGGCGTGGAGGTCGATGGCCGCGGCCTGGTGGTCGGGCTCCGCGACCTCCGGGTCGGCCCGGTCCGCGGCCGGAAACGCACGTTTCAGGGCCTCCAGGTCCTCTCCCGCCGGGTTCTTGAACGGATCCCGCCTCGCCCGTCTTCGAACGACATCGTCGAGGGGCTCTACCAGCCGCTCCTCCGCTCGGGAGGCCGGATCGTCGGCTTCCGCTGCCGCCGCCCCTGGCACGATCTCGGAACCCCCCGCCGCTACCTCGAAGGCGCCCTGGACTGGGGCCGCACCGCCGGCAGCCGCAAGCGCCGCCGCCGCTTCGTTGCTCCAGGAGTCTCCGTCGCCCCGGGCGCAACCGTCGAGCACAGTGTGCTCGAGCCCGGCAGCCGCGTCGGCGAAGGCGCCGTCGTCGAGCGAAGCCTGGTGATGCCCGGCGCCCGGATCGGCTCGGGCGCGCAACTCCTGGAGGCCATCGTCGCTCCGGGGATTCGCGTCCCTGGCCACGCCCGCATCGATGGACAGCTCGTGACGCCGGCCGACTGGGGTCCGGGTGCTGGCAGCAGGGAACGGGACGGGTTGGTGTTCACGCCCCTTTAGGCCAATCGGTGCCGGCCTAACGGCCGGCGGGGGCGCCGGCGCACCCTCCACCAGGAGAGCGCGAGCGTGCTCCTGGGACCCTCCCCCTCGGCGCGGCACCGGACGGCCGAGCGCCTCAGCCGTCGCGGAGCAGCACCTCGCGTAGCGCCACATAGTCGGCCGGGATCTCGATGATGCGTTCGGGAAGGTGGGCCGAGCGTTGGAGGGCGGGCGGTGGGGGCGGGTCGATGCCGACGGCGGCCTGGACGGTTTCGGCGAACTTGGCGGGGTGGGCGGTGCCGAGAACGACGCCGGTGCCGCCGCCCTGGGCTTCGAGTTCGGCCTTGAGGCCCAGGTAGCCGACGGCGGTGTGGGGGTCGAGCAGGTAGCCGGTGCGGTCGTGGACGTCGCGCATGGCGCGGCGGGTGGCGTCGTCGTCGAAGGCGCGTCCCGCCAGGTCGCGGCGGATGCGCTCGAGCGGTTCGCCGGTGCCGGAGTAGAGGTGGACCATGCGGGCGTAGTTGCTTGGATTGCCGACGTCCATCGCGTTCGAGATCGTGGCGACCGAGCCGCGCGGCAGGTAGTCGCCGCTCCCGAGGTAGGCCGGCACGACGTCGTTCACGTTGGTCGCCGCCACGAAACGGGAGACGGGCAGGCCGATGCGCTTGGCGATCAGGCCGGCGGTCAGGTTGCCGAAGTTGCCGCTGGGGGTCGAGAACACGAGCGGTTCGCCGGCGTCGTCGAGCGGCGGTGAGGGGAGCTGCGCCCAGGCGTGGAAGTAGTAGAAGACCTGGGGCAGCAATCGGCCGATGTTGATCGAGTTGGCCGAGGCGAGGGGCCGCTGCCACCGCAGCTCGCCGTCGGCGAAGGCCTCCCGGGCCAGGCTCTGACAGTCGTCGAAGGTGCCTTCGACCGCGACCGCGGTCACGTTGCCGCCCAGGGTCGTGAACAGGCGCCGCTGCGCTTCGGTGACCAGGCCGTCGGGATACAGCACGCAGACCCGGAAACCCGCGACGCCGCTGAAGGCGTGGGCCACGGCGCTGCCGGTGTCGCCGCTGGTCGCCACGATCACCGTGGTTTCGGTGTCGCCGGCAACCGTCGCGAAGCGTGCCATCAGGCGGGCCATGACCCGTGAGGCGACATCCTTGAAGGCGAGTGTCGGCCCGTGGAACAGCTCCAGGCAGTGGATGCCGGGCTCGATCGGCGCGAGAGGGATCGGAAAATCGAGGGCGTCCTCGAGCAGCGCGGCGAGTTCCTCCTCCGGGACCTCCGGACCGAAGAGGCGGCTGCCGAGGACGGCGGCGATGCCGGTCAGCGGCAGCAACTCGAGGGTGGCGAGGTCCCCCGCGTTCAGCGGCTCCAGGCGTTCGGGAACGAACAGGCCGCCGTCGGGAGCAGGCCCCTCGAGCAGCGCCTCGCCGAGGGTGAGCGGCGTCATCCGGCCGGCCGTGCTGATGAAGCGCACCTTAGGCCTCGCCGTCGACCACGCGCGCGCCGGGCGCCGGCAGGGGCGCGACGAGCTGATCGCAGTTGAGACCCGCGGACGAATCGAACGCTCCCGCCATGGCTGCCGCGACCTGCCTGGCGCCGGCGCGGCCGTCGCACAGGGCGAACAGCGCGGGGCCGCTGCCCGAAAGGCTGCAACCCAGCGCGCCGGCCTCGACCGCGGCCGCCTTGGCGGCGTGGAAGCCGGGTACGCCCGGCGCGCGCGCGGGCTCGGCGACGACATCGACCAGGGCGCGGGACAGGAGTTCCAGGTCGGAACGGTAGAGCGCCGACACCAGCGCCGCGGCGTTGCCCCACTGGGTCACGGCGCGCTCGAGCGGCAGGTGGCGATCGAGGCGGGCACGGGACTCCTTCGTGTTCACCTCCGCGTGGGGCCGGGCGAGAGCGCAGGTCAGGCCCTCAGGCACCGGCAGGTCGATCACGTCCGGCTCCGGATCGAGCGAGCGGACCAGGACGAGGCCGCCGAGCAGGGACGGGGCCAGGTTGTCCGCGTGGGGGCCGCCGCTCGCCAGGACTTCGCCGGCGAGGGCGTAGCGCAGCAGGGCAGCGGCCGGCAGCTCCAGGCCGAGCAGCGCGTCGACCGCGACAACCGCCGCGACCGCGCTGGCGGCGCTCGAGCCCAGGCCGCTCTCGAGCGGCATGCGCTTCTCGATCTCAAGCTCGACGGCCGCGCCGGGCGCCTCGCCGTCGATCAGCGCCGTCGCGGCGACGGCGGCCGTGTTGCGCTCCGCTGCGAGCGGCAGCCGGCCTTCGTCGCCGGCGATCGCCGCGATGCGGACCGGGCAGCGCCCGCCGGCGCCGGCAACCGGCTCCCGTTCGCAGGCGGTGACGATGTCGCCCGGCCCCCGGTCCCCCTCGCTCTCCGACTGCAGAGCGAAGCCCAGGATGTCGAATCCGCAGGCTATGTTGGAAACGGAGGCTGGAGCGAAGGCCCGCGCTAACCGTGTCATACGAAGCTCTTCTTGTTCGAGACCGAAGCCGGGGCGAACGCTCTTACCGGGTTCGTCATCAGGCGGCCCGTCGACCGGAGCGGGCGGAGGCGAGTTCGGCGGCGAGCAGCGCCCCGCCGGCGGCGCCCCGCAGGGTGTTGTGCGAGAGGGCGACGAAACGGTAGCCGAGGATCGGACACTCCCGCAGCCTGCCGATGGAGGTCGTCATGCCCTCGCCGAGGTCGCGGTGGACGCGGGCCTGCGGCGGCTCGTCGTCACCGAGGTAGACGGTCGGCCGCGCCGGCGCCGACGGCAAGCCGCGTTCCTGCGGCTCGGCGCGGAAGGTTCGCCAGGCTTCCCGAACGTCCTCCATCGCGGGCGCGCCCTTGAGGTCGACAGATACGCAGAGCGTGTGCCCGTCGACCACGGGAACGCGGTTGCACTGCGCCGAGACGGCGACCTCGGCCGGCTCGATCGTGCCGCCGACGGCCCGGCCCAGGATCTTGCCGGTTTCGATCTCGAGCTTCTCTTCCTCGCTGGAGATCCAGGGGATCACGTTGTCCAGGATCTGGTAGCTCGAGATGCCGGGCAGGCCGGCACCTGACACGGCCTGCAGCGTCACGACGGAGATCCGCTCGAAACCGAAAGCGTCGGCCAGGGGCTTGAGCGCCAGCACCAGGCCGATCGTCGAGCAGTTCGGGTTGGCGACGATGCCGGCGGGGAGCGCCCTGCCGCCCTCGGGCGGAGACAGCAGCGAGAGATGGTCCGGGTTCACTTCGGGCACGAGCAGCGGGACGTCCGCGTCCATGCGGTGGGCGCTGGCGTTGGTGACGACCAGGCAACGGCGGGCGAAGCGGGGCTCGATGTCTTTCGCCACGCCGGCGTCCAGGGCCGAGAAGACAATGTCGAAGTCTCCGTCCATCAGTTCGTCGATCGTCTGAACAGGCATGGCCGCGACCGCGTCGTCGATCGGCCGGGTCTGAATCCAGGTCACCGCGTCGCGGTAGAGCTTCCCGGCCGAGCGTTCGGAAGCGGCAACGGCTGTCAACTCGAACCAGGGGTGCCCTGCCAGCAAGGTGACGAAGCGCTGGCCCACGGTGCCGGTCGCGCCGAGGACGGCGGCGCGGAGGGGTTCGTTCTTGGTTGTCATAGTGAGGCTCCCCGCTCGGCCCAGGCGCGCAGGATGTCGCCGAACACGCCGCCGGCGGTGAGTTCGGTCCCGGCGCCGGGTCCCTGGACGATCAGGGGCCGTGCATCGTACCGCTGGCTGCGGAAGACGAACATGTTGTCCGAGGCCGGCATTCCGGCCACAGGATGGTCGGGCGGCACGGCCCGAAGCCCGACCCGGGCCGTCGCCGCCTCTCCGCTGGTGTCGAGTTCGGCGAGATAGGCCAGTTCGAGCCCGTCCGACCTGGCCTCGACGAAGCGGGCGGCCATCTCCTCGTCCGCGGAGGCGAGGCGCTGCCAGTAGTCCTCGAGCGGCAGGTCCGCGAGGTCGGGCCGGTCGAGCATGGGCTCCACGTCGACGTCGTCCATTTCGAGATCGGCGCCGCACAACCGGGCCAGGATGAGGAGCTTTCGGGCCACGTCCAGTCCACCGAGATCGTCACGCGGGTCCGGTTCCGTGTAGCCCAGCCGGTGGGCCCGGCGCACGGCGTCGCTCCATACCTGCCGACCGCTCAACTCGCCGGTGAGATAGGCCAGCGTTCCGGAGAAGACGCCCGAGACCGACTCGATCGGATCGCCGGCGCCAAGCAGCAGGTCGACCGTGTGGAGCACCGGCAGGCCGGCGCCCACGGTCGCCTCGTGAAAGACGTTCGCCCCGCCGTCGGCGTGGAACGCGTGAAAGTCCGCGATCGGCCCCGCGAACGGAAGCTTGTTCGCGCTGACCACCGCGGCGCCGGCTGCGAGCGCGCGGTGGTAGACGGGGCTCAGGTCACCGCTCGCCGTGACGTCGACCAGTACCGTCCGGCCGCCGCCGGCAGCGGTTTCGGCGAGGTGCTCGAGGAGGCGGTCGAGGTCCGCCGCCTCACCGCCCTGCTCCAGCGCCGCGCGCCAGCCGCCCGGATCCGCGGCGGCGCCGGGGTTCAGTCGCCGGCCACCCCGGCGCACTGCGAGCTCCATGAAGCGCGAACTCGCCAGGCCCCGAAGCTGAAGGTCGACGCCCCGCTCTTCGAGCGCCCCCCGCTCGGCGGCGAGCTGCCGGAGCAGCGCCGAGCCGACGCCGCCGACGCCAAGCACGTAGACCGCGAGCCGGCCGGAGGCGGCGCCATGGAAGAACTCCCGGTGGATCCAGCGCACCGCGCGTCCCTGGTCGGCCCTGGCGACGACCATCGAGATGTTCCGCTCGGACGAGCCCTGGGCCACCGCCCGCACGTTGACCGCCCGCCGGCCGAGGATCCCGAACACCCGGCCGGCGATGCCTGGGCGTTCCCGCATGCCGTCGCCGACCACCGCGACGATCGACTGGTCGCGCTCGACGACCAGGGGCCGGACCGATCCGGACTCGATCTCGGACCGGAACTCGGCGTCCACCGCCTGGCGGGCCGCTTCGGAGACTCCGGGCTCGACCGCGAAGCAGATCGAGTGCTCGCTCGACGCCTGCGAGATCAGGATCGCACTGGCGCCGCTCGCCGCCAAGGCATCGAAGAGCCGCGCGGCGACTCCCGGGGTGCCGACGAGGTTGTCGCCGACGAGCAGCATCAGGTGGACGTCGTCGATAGAGGAGATGCCGGTGACCGCCGTGCCGCGGGCCCGCTCCCGATTCCTGCCGCCGTCGACCAGGGTTCCGGGGTGCTCGGGGTCGAGGGTGCTGCGAACGAGCAGGGGAATGGCCTTGCGGCGTGCCGGGGTGACCGTCGGCGGGTAGACGACCCTGGCGCCGAAGTGGGAGAGCTCGAGCATCTCCTCGTAGCTCAGCCGCGGGATCGGCAGGGCGTCTTCGACGCGCCTCGGGTCGGCCGTCATCACGCCCGGCACGTCGGTCCAGATCTCGATCCGCTCGGCGTCGAGCGCGGCGCCGACCAGGGACGCCGTCAGGTCGGAACCGCTGCGGCCCAGGGTTGTCGTCTCGCCTTCCGGCGTGCTGCCGAGGAAGCCGGTGACGACCTGCAGGGGTCCGTCCTCGCCGATGCCGGCGAAGTGGGAGGCGATCGCGTTCATCGTCGGTTCCAGCGCGACCTGCGCCGCCTGGAAGGAACGATCGGTCCGCACCAGCGGGCGCGCGTCGCGGGCCTCTGCCGGCAGGCCCCGGGCGCGGAGCGCCGCGGCCAGTAGCCGGGTCGACAGGAGTTCGCCGTGGCAGACGATCCGGTCGATCCAGGCTTCACGCGGCCGCTCCGGGGTGACCCCGGCGGGTGCACAGTCTCCGAGTTCCCGGACCAGGCCGTCGCACAGCTCGTCGATAGCCGCGCTGAGGGCTGCCAGATCGTTTGCGGTGGCGACCTCGGCGGCGATCTTCAGGTGGTGGTCGCGAAGCGCGGAGGTTTCGCGCGCCGCCTCGTCGCCTCCAGCGCCGTCAAGGGCGCTCGCGGCGAGCGCCAGGAGACGGTCCGTGACCCCACCGAGGGCGGACACGACCACCGCACCATCCGCGGGACAGCCATCGAGCTGCCGTTCGACGATGCGCGCCGCCGCCTGCAGGCGGCTTGCATCGGCCACGGAAGAGCCGCCGAACTTGAGTACTTTCATGATCGGATGCTGTGGAAGTCACGTCGTCGTCGGAGGGCACGAAAGGCGCGTTAGCGTACACCCCAACGACGGTCGGCGCCACGGCGGGGGACGCACCCCTCCGGCTCCAGGACGGGCCGAAGGTCGTTGCCGGCCCTGGTGCGCCTTCAGAACAGGGTGCCCCGGACTTCCAGGTCCAGGTGTTCGTACGCTCGCTTGGTGGCCACCCGGCCGCGGCGGGTGCGCTGGAGGAATCCCTTCTGGACCAGGTACGGCTCGTAGAAGTCCTCGATCGTGCCCTCGTCCTCCCCGACCGACGCCGCGAGCGCCTTGAGGCCGGCCGGGCCGCCTCCGTACTGCTCGATCAGCAGTTCCATGATCCTCCGGTCGATCTTGTCGAGGCCCTGCTCGTCGACCTCCTGCTGAAGGAGAGCCTGGTTGGCGATGTCGCGGTCGATCCGTCCGTCCGCTTCGATCTGCGCGTAGTCGCGTACCCGGCGCAGCAGCCGGTTCGCGATCCTGGGGGTGCCGCGGCTGCGCCGGGCGATCTCGTCGGCGCCGCCCAGATCGACGGGCACCTCGAGCAGCTCGGCGGAGCGCTGGATGATCACGCTGAGGACATCCGGACCGTAGAAGTCGAGCCGGTGGACGATGCCGAAGCGCCCCTGCAGCGGCGGGGTGATGAGGCCGGCGCGGGTGGTGGCGCCAACCAGCGTGAATCGGGGCAGATCGATGCGCACCGTCTTCGCCATCGGCCCCGCGCCGATCACCAGATCGAGCTGGAAGTCCTCGAGCGCCGGGTAGAGGATCTCCTCGACGGTCGGGCCGAGACGGTGAATCTCGTCGATGAAGAGGACGTCTCCGGGTTCGAGGTTGGTCAGGATCGCCGCCAGGTCTCCCGCCCGCTCCAGCACCGGACCGGAGGTGGACCGCAACGCCGAGCCCATCTCCCGGGCGATGATGTGCGCGAGAGTCGTCTTGCCCAGCCCGGGCGGCCCGAACAGCAGCACGTGGTCCAGAGCTTCGCCCCGCCGGCGTGCCGCCTGCATGTAGATGTCGAGCAGCTCGACGATCTTCTCCTGGCCCAGGTACTCGTTCAGCCGCTGCGGCCGAAGCGACGGTTCGACGCGCCGATCGTCAGCGTCCCGGGCGGGCGAGAGAATGCTCTCTTCACCTTCGGTGCCGCCCGTCCCGGCCATGCCCGGATGCTATCGCGCCCCAAGGCAGTATCCGCCAACGCAGATTCCGCCTGCGGCGGATGCGGGTCAGAAGACCCGCGCACCCAGGGAAAGGTCCGGTGCGCTTCCCGAAGGTCCGGCCAGACAACAACAACGTCCAGCCCGGTTGGGGCACGAGGGGGGTCAGCTCCCAGGTGCCTCTGAACGAGCGACGGCCACCGACCATACAGGCGTCTGACGCCAGACCGGAGCGAGTGAAGCGGAGCGAGCGCAACCTCCCCATTTCCTCTTGGGCGGGAGCGTCAGCTGGGAGCTGACCCCCCTCGTGCCCCGACCGGGCGGGTGCGTCCCACGCGTCCCGGTCGTCAGAGCCGTGACAGCTGGCGCAGGCTGCGGCGCAGGAGTTCCTGGAAGTCCATCTCGGGTTCTTCCGCGAGCACCCGTGAGACGGCGCGCTGGGCCTCGGACGCGCGGTAGCCGAGGTTGACCAGGGCGCTGACGGCCTGTTCCTGTTCGTCCTCGCGGCCGGCTTCGGGTTCGGCCGCCGGCGGTTCGGCGCCGGCTTCGGCGAGCAGCGTCTTCGCCTTTTCCCTGAGTTCCAGCACCATCCGTTCGGCCGTCTTGCGGCCGATGCCCGGGATCCGGGTCAGAGCCGCCACGTTGCCGCCGCCGATGGCGTTCAGCAGCTCCCTGGTGGAACCGCCCGACAGAACGACCTGGGCGAGCCGGGGACCGACTCCGCTGACCGCGAGACAGTGCTCGAACAGGGTCCGTTCGCCCTCGGTCCAGAAGCCGAAGAGCTCGATCGCGTCGGCGCGGACGTGGGTATGGATGAACAGGCCGATCTCGGCAGCCGCGTCGAGCTTCTCCAGTTCGAAGTACGTCGACAGGGGGATCCGCACGGCGTAGCCGACGCCGTTGGTGTCGAGCACCAGACGTTCGGGCTCGAGGGCCAGGCGGCGTCCGCGCAGATAGCCGATCAAGCCGCCAGGGAGCGCCGCGCCGCGGTCAGGTGCCGGCTGCCTCGGCCTCGCCCAGACCGAAGTTCTCGATGAAGTCCTGGGTGTAGTGGACGCCGACCTCCTCGCGGAGCCGCTGCAGCAGGGACTGGAGCATGGTCAGGTTCCGCTCGGCCAGGAGTTCGTTCCGTGTCGCCTCGGGGTCGAACAGCACAGGATCGAAGGACTCACGCTCGGTCACCTCGAACAGAACGGCGCCGAACGGAGTGTCCACCGGACCGCCGAACTGGCCCGCGGAGAGCGCGAACGCGGCGCGGGACAACTCGGGTAGTGCGCCCAGCGTGCCGATCGGTTGGCGCAGGCCGAAGCTGCCGCTCTCCTCGATCACGGCATCGAACTCCTCGGCCGCGTCGTCCATGCTCAGCCCGTCCTCGACGCGCCCCCGCGTCTCGGTGAGCGCCGACGCCAGGAGCTCGGTCTCCTTCTGCCTGCGGACGACCTCGCGAACGTCGACCTCGACTTCCACGAACTCCGAGTCCCGGGGCGGCAGCACCTCGAGCACGGAGAGGAGAGCCCAGCCTGCGGCGATGCGAACCGGCTCGGACCAGGCGCCGGTCTCGAGACCGAACGCCGCGGAGCTGAAGTTGAAGTTGCGGCCGATGCCGGCCACGGCATCGTCTTCGCCGAACGGCTCCGTGCTGGCGTAGACGAGCGCTTCGGCGGCGGCCAGTTCCCGGGCCTCGTCCTCGCCGGCGAAGGTCTCGTCCGCCAGGCGTTCGTGCAGGGAATCGATCCGGCTCTTCGCCTCCTCTTCGGCCCGGGTGGCCAGGAGCTGGACCCGGATCAGGTTGGCGACTTCCTCGAGGGTCTGGCGCCCGCCTTCGCGGCGCTCGTGGACCTGGATCAGGTGATGGCCGGTGCGCGGACCGAGCTGGTTCTCGACCGGTCCCACCAGGTCGCCGCTTGCGGCGCCGAACGCGGCGTCCTCGAAGGCCTGCGTCATCGCGCCGCGGCCGAAGTAGCCGAGGTCGCCGCCGGCTTCCTGCGTGGCCTCGTCGTCCGAGTACTCGCGGGCCAGCGCCGCGAAGTCCTCTCCGGCCTCGATGCGGCCGCGCAGCCGGTTCAGCAGGCTGCGCGCCTGTTCCGCGTCCCGTTCGCTGTTCTCGAGCAGAAGGATGTGGCTGGCCCGAACCTGCTCCGGGATCTCGAACTGGGCCGGGTTGCCTTCGTAGTACGTCCGGACCTCGTCGTCGGTCACCTCGAGTTCGGCCCGGACCGTGTTCGTGCTGACCAGGAGGTAGCCCACCCGCCGGCGCTCGGGGAGCCTGAACTCCTCGCGATGCTCTTCGTAATAGGCCGCGGCCTCCTCGCTCGAAGGCTCGGCCTCGGCGGCGAAGCGGCTGGCCGGCACCTGGAAGTAGCGGATCGCGGCGCGCTCGGCGGCGTCGCGGGCGCGCAACTCGACTTCCGCGTCGGAGACGTGGGCGACCTCCGTCAGCGCCGCCTGCAGCTTCCCCACGAGCAGCGACGTGCGCAGGTCGGCCTCGAAGTCGTCCACCGTGAGCCGGTTCGCGCGCAGGAGATCCTGGTACTGCCGCGCGCCGATGAAGTTGCCGGCGCCGTCGGTCAGGGCGGGGACGGAGAGGATCTCCTCCTGCAGCTCTTCGTCGCTGACGGTCAGCCCCATCTTCTCCGCCTCCATGATGAGAAGGCGGTCGGTGATCAGGGCTTCCAGGGCCTGAACCGGCAACTGGAGCTGGTCCGCGAGATCCGCGTTGAAGGCGTCGCCGTAGATCTCCCGGTAGCGGTTCTCCGCGTTCCGGTAGCTGCGCTCGAACTCGGCGAAGGTGATGCTGTCGCCGCCCACGATGGCTGCATCCGGGTTGATCTGAGTGCCGTCGAGCGTCTGAAAGTCGGTGAAGACGAGCAGCACGAAGACGAGGGCGAGGCCGATGGCCAGCGGATAGAAGCTCTTGATGTTCTTGCGAATGACGTTCAGCATGATTCGGACCCAGGCGCTCGGTAGAACGCAGAAGGTCTTGCATCGTAACAGGATCGGGCGGCCGTCCGGCGGTTATGATCGCGGCGCGAGGTTCATCCCGAATGCGTTTTCTGCAGTGGTTCTCCAGCGATCTGGCCATCGACCTGGGTACGGCCAACACGCTCGTCTTCACCCAGGCGAACGGCATCGTCGTCCGGGAGCCGTCGGTGGTCGTCGTCAACAGCCAGAGCAACCGCATCGAGGCGGTCGGCACCGAGGCCAAGCAGATGCTCGGGCGCACGCCGGGCATCCTGTTCCTCGTACGGCCGATGAAGGACGGCGTGATCGCCGACTTCGAGATGACCGAGCACATGCTCAAGCACTTCATCCGGAAGGCCCACCACGGCCGCCGGCTGGCTCGTCCGCGGATCGTGATCGGCGTGCCTTCGGAGATCACGCTGGTGGAGAAACGGGCGGTGAGGGAGTCGGCGATGAGCGCCGGGGCCTCGGAGGTTTTTCTGGTCGAGCAGGCGATGATGGCGGCGATCGGCGCCGGCCTGCCGATCACGGAACCGACGGGCAACATGATCGTCGACATCGGCGGCGGCACCAGCGACGTCGCCGTCATTTCGCTCTCCGGGACGGTCTACAGCCGCTCGCTGCGCGTGGCGGGCAACGCGATGGACGAGGCGATTGCCCAGCATCTGAAGAGCAAGCACAACATGCTGGTCGGCGAGCGGACCGCCGAGAGGATCAAGGTCGAGATCGGCTCCGCCTTTCCGCTCGAGCAAGCGCTGTACATGGACATCAAGGGGCGTGATCTCGTGCGCGGCGTGCCCCGAAGCCTCCGGATCTCCGACGGCGAGATCCGGGAAGCGCTGGATGAACCGGTTGCGCAGATCGTGAAGTCCGTCCTGCAGGCCCTCGAACGGATGCCGCCGGAACTCTCGGCCGACGTGATGGACAAGGGCATCGTGCTGTCGGGCGGCGGCGCGCTGCTTCACGCGCTCGACCAGCGGCTGCGCGAGGAGACCGGACTGCCGGTCTTCGCCGCGGAGGACCCCCTTGCCTCCGTCGTGCTTGGCGCCGGCCGGGTGCTGCGGGACATCGATCTGCTGCGCAGGGTCTCGGTTCGCTAGGGAGCGTTCACCGAGATGAGCGAGCGTCGGGTCGCCATCCTGTTCGCCGTCACGGTGACCTTTCTGCTCGCGTCGTTGACCGCTCAGTCGCCGGAGCGTGCGGGCGACGTGGCGTTGTGGGTGGAGGCCCCCGCGAAGCGACTGGTCTCCGCGGCCGCCGATGTCGCGGGCGGCGTGCGAGAGGGGTGGCGGACGAGGGCTCGGCTGGAACGCGAGAACGAGGAACTTCGAAGCCGGCTGCGGCAGCTTGAGGCGGCCCATGCGACCGCTCTTGGCGCGGAACTGGAGGTCGACCTGCTTTCGGCGCCGTTCGGATACGCGCGGCCGCCGGACGCGGAGCTTTTGCTGGCGGACGTCGTCTACGTCGACTACCACTCGTGGCGGCGCACGGCCATTCTGCGGTTGCCTCGCGGCAACGCGAGGGCGGAGTGGGCGCGGCGGCCCGTGACCACGGTCGACGGGTTGCTGGGCCGCGTCGTTTCGGCCGGGGGCGACTATGCGCGGGTGCTGCTCCTTACGGATCGAGACTCTTCGGTGGGCGCGATGATCCAGCGAACGCGCCGTCAGGGCATCGTCCGGGGCACGGAGGCGGCAGGCGTACTCTCGCTCGCGTACGTGCCGGTGCAGGTCGATGTCCAGCCTGGAGACCGCGTGGTCACGGCCGGTATCGACGGCGTCTTCCCGCGAGGAATCCCGATCGGCACGGTCACCTCCGTCGAGTCCGGCGGCGATCACTTCCACGAAATCAAGGTCGCCCCGCGCGTGGATCTCGGTTCGCTCAGCCATGCTTTCGTGTGGCGCCGCGACCCGGTGCCCGAGGCGGTCATGGACGGCGCGGATGCCGTGGGCCGCTAGGTTCGCGGCCAGTCTGGCCCTGGTGTCGCTGGTCGAATTGCTGCTGGCCGAAGTGCTGCCGGCGGCCGGGCGGACGATCGACCTGTTCGTGCTCCTGGTCGTGCTCGGCAGCCTGGCCGGCAACTCGCTCCAGGGCGTCGCGGGCGGCCTGGTCGCGGGCCTGGTTCAGGACACGCTGAGCACTTCGCCATTCGGCCTTCACGGCCTCGCCTGCTGCGTCGTAGGCTACGGAGTCGCCCGCCTGTCGCAGCGCGTGGACACCGGCCAGAGGACGGTGGCGTTGCTCCTGGTTGCGGTGGGTACGCTGGTGCATCAGGCGATCGTTCTCGGCCTCCTCAGGTTTCTGGAAGTCGCCGAGTTCGGCGCCGCCGTCGTTCCGCTACGCGTGGCGGCGACGACCGCCGTCGGCCTGCCGAGCCTGTGGTTGTTCAACCGGGCCCAGGCCTGGGTCGATGAACGGCGTACCCTGAAGGAGGGGAGGGCGCGTCCGCGGTGACCGCGACGGCCACATGATGAGTCTGCAGAACCCGGTGCAGGAGTACAGCTCGGATTGGGTCCTGCTGAACATGGCCGCCCGGCTCAAATGGCTGTGCGGCGTGCTGGGCATGGCCCTGGCGGTCGTGATCGGCGCCTACTGGTATCACCAGATCATTCGGGCGGAGCACTACGAACGTCTGGCCGAGAACAACCGGCTGCGGGTGCTGCGACTGGACGCGCCGAGGGGACTGATCTACGACCGTTCGGGGCGGATCCTGGTGGAGAACACGCCCACTTTCCGCTTGATGATCGACCGCAGCGTGAGTTCGGACCTTGGCGCCAGTCTGGCTTTCGCGGCCGGGATCCTGGGCCGGGAGGAGCGGGAACTCAGGGCCGCGCTGGAGCGTCATCGGGGCGTGGCCCGGGAGGTGCCGGTGCTGCTGGCCGAGGACCTGGAGCTGACCCAGGTCGCCCGGTTTGAGGTTTCGGAGCCCGAGCATCCGGAGTTCGAGATCTCCACTTCGAGGCGACGCCTGTACCGGCACAGCTTTCAGACCGCTCATGTGGTGGGCTATCTGGGTGAACCCACTCCCGCCGAACACGACCGCGACGATTCTCTGGCGGCCGGGGATCTGGTAGGCCGCAGCGGCGTGGAACTGCTGCGGGATCGTCGGCTGCGAGGAAACCACGGCGAACGGATCGTGGTCGTCGACAGTCGGGGCCGCCTGATGGGCGAGGACGTGCGGCGGGCGGACGCCGAGCCCGGCGAGTCCGTGACCCTGACGATCGACCTTAGGCTGCAGCAGTTGGCCGAGAGCCTGCTGGCGGACAAGGCCGGCGCGATCGTCGCGCTCGACCCCCGCGACGGCGCGATCCGGGCGATGATCTCCTCGCCGTCGTTCGACCCGAACCGCTTCGCCGGCCGGCTGAGCCAGGAGGACTGGGACGGGATCGTCGACGCACCGGGAAAGCCCCTGCAGAACCGCGCGATCCAGAACACCTACCCGCCGGGCTCGGTGTTCAAGATCGTGATGGCGGTGGCGGGTCTGGCGGAGGGACTGCTTCGCCCCGAGGAACGGGTCTACTGCAGTGGCGCGACCCGGCTCTACGACCGCCGCTGGCGTTGCTGGCAGCCGCGTGGGCACGGCTTCGTCGATCTGCGCGGGGCCCTGCAGCACTCCTGCGACACCTACTTCTACCGGCAGGGCGTCAAGATCGGAATCGAGGTGATCGCCGCCTACGCCCGCCGGCTCGGGCTGGGTGGCCGAACGGGGGTCGAACTCCCCGGCGAGAGTGAGGGTCTCGTACCCGACCCCGAGTGGAGCAGGGATCGGCGGGGCTATCCGTGGTATCCGGGCGAAACGGTCTCGGTCGCGATAGGCCAGGGGCCGCTGCTGACTTCGCCGCTGCAGGTGGCGGTGATGACCGCCGCGGTGGCGAACGGGGGGTTCCGGGTGCGCCCGTACATGGTCGCGGGCGGCGGTGAGCCTCCCGAGCCGCTCGGCCTGGATGCCGAAGTGCTCTCCTTCGTCGCCGAAGCGCTAGCCAACGTCGTCGAGAACGGAACCGGACGCAGTGCCAGGACGCCGGTGGTGGCCGTCGCGGGCAAGACGGGAACCGCCCAGGTCGTCGCGCAGGAGACCTGGATCCGCTCGGAGGATCTCCCGCCCGATCAGGCCGACCATGCCTGGTTCACCTCCTACGCTCCGGTGGACGCGCCGGAGCTGGTGGTCGTCGTCTTCGTCGAGAACGGGGGCAGGGGCTCGGAAGCGGCGGCGCCACTGGCGAGAGAGTTGCTCGAGGGTCACTTCGGTGCTGCCGCAGGAACCTGATCGCTGGCATCTGCTGCGCCGGGTCCGGTCCGTCAGCTGGCTGCTCGGCGGGTCGGCGCTGGCGTTGTCGGTGATCGGCCTGGTCGTCATTTCCAGTGCTTCGGCGGACATGACGACCGACTACGAGATACGCCAGTCGGCGTGGATCGTTCTCGGTCTGCTGGTCATGGCGGCAGCGGCGGCGGTGGACTATTCGTTCCTGCTCCGCTACGCCTTCTGGATCTACCTGGCCGCGGTCGCGGTGCTCGCGGCGGTGACCTTCTTCGGCCACGAAGCGGGCGGGGCCCGGAGCTGGATCGGGATCGGCGGTTTCGGCGGTCAGCCGTCGGACTTCTGCAAGATCGCGACGGTCCTCCTGCTGGCCCGTCACATGGCGGAAGCGCAGGCGCCGGTAGCGCCTCGCGGCTGGCTCTGGTCGGCTTCGGCGTTCGTCGTGGCGCCGGTGCTGCTGATCGCCCTGCAGCCGGACATGGGCGGCGCCCTGATGTTCGTGCCGATGCTCGCAGCGATGGCCATCGTCGCGGGCCTCAGACTCCGGTCCGCCCTGATCGCCCTGGGGGTGGCCGCGGTGGTCGCGGGCGCCATCTGGGTCTTCGCCCTGCAGGACTACCAGAAGGACCGGGTGTCGAGCTTCTTCAGGCCCGAGGCGGACCCGCTCGGGTCGGGCTACCAGGTGCGCCAGAGCCGCATCGCCATCGGGTCAGGCCAGATGCTGGGCAAAGGCTACGGCGAGGGCACGCAGTCGAATCTGCAGTTCCTGCCGACGCCTCACACCGATTTCGTGTTCGCCGTGCTGGGCGAGGAGTACGGGTTCATGGGCGTCACCGTCGTCCTGGGGCTGCTCCTCCTCTACCTGGGAAACGGCGTGCGCGCGGCGCTTGCCGCGCGAGACCCGGCCGGCATGCTGCTCGTCGTCGGCCTGCTCGGCTTCATCGCGGGCCACGTTCTCTACAATACGGCGATGGTGGTCGGTCTGCTTCCGATCACCGGCATCCCGCTGCCCTTCCTCAGCTACGGCGGCTCCTTCATGCTCTTCTGTTGTGCGGCCACCGGGTTGATGATCCGCGTCGACGTTCAGCGCTTCGTCAACATCTGAGCGGGCCGTCAGGGGCGGCCGCCGGCAACGACATGCACAGGGAGCTTCTGGTCGAAGGCGACCCGCACCAGACCCGCCTCGCCGTCCTGGAGGCCGGCCGGCTGGTGGAGTTCTTCGTCGAGCGCCATCGTGGCCGCGGCCTCGTCGGCAACATCTACAAGGGGAGGGTACGGCGGGTTCTTCCCGGCATGAGGGCTGCCTTCATCGACCTGGGACTGGAACGGGACGGCTACCTGTACCTCGAGGAGATGGCGGTTTACGAGTCGGGAGCGCCAGGCGGAGACGGCCGGCGGATGAGCTCCGGCATCCCGCGGCGTGGCCAGGAAATCGTCGTTCAGATCGCCAGGGAAAGACTGGCGGACAAGGGACCCCGGGTCACGACCGAGATCACGCTTCCCGGCCGGTACCTGGTGCTGACGCCCCTGGCCGGTCGGTTGGGGATCTCCAGGCGGATCGAGGAACCGGACGAACGGGCGCGTCTGCAGACGGTGGCCCTGGAACGGTGGGGCGATGCGCTCGAAGCGACGGGATGCATCGTGCGCACGGCGGCGGCGGGGGCGCCGGCGGAGGACCTCGGGAGGGAGTACGAGGTTCTGGCGGAGGTCTGGCGGGAGATCGAGGGGCGGGCGGCCGCAACCGCGGCCCCGGCACTGCTCCACCAGGAGGAAGAACTCGCGGTACGCGTGATTCGCGACCACTTCGGGGAGGACTTCAGCGCCCTGCTGGTCGATGGCGCCGATGCGCACAGGGTCATCCGCGAGTACCTCGGGCGGGTCCAGCCGGAACTCCTGACGAGGCTGGAGAAGAGCCGCCGCGGTCTGTTCGATCGCTACCGGATCGACGCTGGCGTCGACGCCGCGCTGGAGCCGCGGGCGCCGCTGCCCTCCGGCGGCTACCTGATCATCAATCAGACCGAGGCGCTGGTGGCCATCGACGTGAACTCCGGCCGCGATGTCGGCCGTGGCGGTTTCCGCGACACGGTCCTCCGGACCAATCTCGAAGCGGTGGCGGAAGCCGTCCGCCAGATACGGCTGCGGGACCTGTCCGGCATCCTCGTCATCGACCTGATCGACATGGAGCACGAAGAAGATCGTCGCACGGTGTTCACGCGGCTCGAGGCGGAACTGCGGAAGGACCGGGCCCGGAAGCGGGTGCTCGAGATCTCGGAGTTCGGCCTGGTCCAACTAACCCGGCAGAGGCGGCGCGAGAACCTGGAGCGGGCGCTCATGGGGCCCTGCCCGACCTGCCGGGGCCGGGGCCGTATCAAGTCCGTCGCGACGATCTGCCTGGAGTTGCGGCGAACCTGTCTGGCGCACGCCGGCCGCGGTTGCCGCCAGTTGGCGGTGCGGGTCCACCCGGAGGTGCTGGACGGCCTGAACGGTTCCGAATCGGACGTGCTGGACGGGATGCAGGGAGCGTTCGACGTCCCCATCCTGCTGCGGGCGGATCCGGACCTCGATCGGGAGCACTTCGTCGTAACCGAGATCGAAGGGCCTTGACGGCCAGGGCCGAAGGACCGGAACGCCGGTTCGAGTTCGACGACCTCACGGGCGCCGTCACGCCGACCGCCGTGGACGGTGACCTGGGTGCCGGCTTCGAGGAGACCCTGCGCCGGCTGCTGGACCCGGGGAGCGGCCGGCGCAGCCTGCACTGGGGACGGAGCTACCTCTACGAAGCCGGCTGGCGAGGGCCCGCGGAGGCGACCGAGACGGCCGTGGTCGTCAAGCAGTTCCGCCACGACGATCTGCACGCGCGGCTCCGCCGCCGGCGCCGGGGCAGCCGGGCTCGCCTGAGCTTCCGGGCCGCGCTCCGCTTCCGGCGTCTCGGGATCCCGACGCCGGAACCCCTCCTCTATGCGGAATCCAACACCATCGACGGTCCCGCCTGGTACGTCTGCCGCCTGGTGCCGGACGCGCTGGAGTTGCGCTACGTCCTGCGGGCCCTGAACGGCGGCGACGGACCCGACCAGTTTCCCGGAATCCACGGCCCGACCCTGTTGCGGAGGGTCGGGGCGCTGGCCGCGGAGCTGCACCGCCACGGCGTCTGGTTCAGGGATCTGACCTCCGGCAACGTCCTCCTGTCGGAAGCGACGACCGAGGCGAAGCTCTTCCTGGTCGACCTGAACCGCGCCCGTTTCCGCCGACGGCTGTCGACCAGTCAGCGACTGAGGGACCTCAGCCGGATGCCGGTGCTGCGGCCGGAGGATCGCGCCGAGTACCTGGCCGGCTACCGGCCGGGCGGCCTGCCGCGGCTTCAGCAAATCTGGTTCGAGACCTGCCACCGCGCGTTCCGTTTCAAGTTGGGATCGAAGCAGGGCGCGCGCCGGGGCCTGCGGCGTCTGTCCGATCTCCTCCTGCCGCGCCGCCGCGCCCACCCCCACGTTCCCGACGCGGAACGCGGGGCCATGGCCACCGAGCGCACGGTCTGGGATCCACTGACCGATCAGCCGCATCAGCAGGCCACCCGCGGCCAGCGCCTCGGCGTGCGCCTGCGCGACGCCGGCCACCACGCTCGGCCGCTGCTTCGATCCGCCGGACCGCTGCTCCTGTCGGTCGCGGAGGCGCGTCGCGTCAGGCGTGCCCTGGACCGCGCGCCGGCGCCGGTCCGCTTCGGCGGCCTGGGCGTCGCGATCGGACCCGGCTCGGCCCCGGTCTCTTCCCTGGCCGGGGCGGTCGAGGAGCTCGGAGTCGACACCGTCCTCCTGCGCTTCCACCTCTGGCAGGGCGTCGACGGCGGCCTGCTGGAACTGGCGCGGACTCTCCGCCGTGGCGAGCGGCCGGTCGACCTGGTGTTCCAGTTCAGCCAGGACCGGTCGCTGGTTCGGGACGCCAAGCTCTGGCGACGGCGGGTCGAGGAAGCCGCGGCCGCGCTCGCTCCCTGCGGGCGCCGGTTCCTGATCGGCCAGGCGCCCAATCGCAGCAAGTGGGGCGTCTGGCGGCCCGGTGACTACTGGAACCTGCTGGCGGCCGGCGCCGAGGCCGTACGGGCCCAGTGCCGCGACGCATGCGTTCTCGCACCCGCGGTGATCGACTTCGAGCCTCACGCGACAGCGGCTCTGATCCACTCGGGACAGCGGGAGCGCCGGTTCGACGTTCTGGCGAGCCAGCTCTACGTCGACCGGCGGGGCGCGCCGGAGAACCGCCAGCTCGGCTTCGACCTCGCCGGCAAGCTGGCGGTTCTGCGCTCCCTGGCTCGCAGGGCCCCGGACTGCGCGTCGGACAGGAGCTGGGTCACCGAGTTCAACTGGCCGCTCGCCGAGGGTCCGCACGCTCCCGCCGGCCGCGATGTCGCCGTGGACGAGGACGCTCAGGCCAGCTACCTCGTCCGCTATGCCCTGGAGGCGCTGGGCAGCGGTCTGGCGGAGCGCGTGTACTGGTGGCAGTTGGCGGCCGCGGGTTACGGATTGCTCGACCCGCGGGGCGACGGCCTGCGGCGGCGTCCGGCCTGGCTCGCCCTGCGTCAACTCCAGCGCGAGCTGGCCGGCGCGGAAGTCGTACGCCTGCGGATGCCGTCAGGGCTGCGCGGCTACCGGGCGCTTCGGGAGGGGCGCGAAGTCCTGGTCGTCTGGGCGCTGGACGGCCGCGGTCGCTCCTACCGGCCGCGGAGGGAGGTACGCGCGGTGCGAGACCGCGATGGACGGGAACTCGACCGGGTTCCCGCCGTGCTTGCCGGGGCGCCGGTGTACCTCGAGTGCGAGACCGGCGGTCCGGCCCGCGCACCCGCGTAAGATGCTCGCGGCAATGGTCGACTTGGCCCGAACGCTGGTCCGCTACCGCAGCCTGCTCTGGACTCTGGTCATGCGCGAGCTGCGCGCCCGCTACCGGGGAAGCGTCCTGGGGTTCCTGTGGTCCCTGCTCAATCCGCTCCTCCTGCTCGCCGTCTACTCGTTCGTGTTCGGCATGATTCTGAAGCGCTCGGACCTGGTGGCGGTCGAGCCCTACGGCGTGTTTCTCGTGACCGGCCTGTTCCCCTGGATCTGGGTCTCCACCTCCCTGCTGGAAGGCTGCACGTCCCTCACCGCCAACGGCGGCCTGATCCGGAAGGCGGTGTTTCCGGTCGAGGTGCTGCCGGCGGTCGCCGTGGCGGCGAACCTGGTGCACTTCCTCCTGGCGCTGCCGATCGTCGGGGTCGCTCTGGTCGCCGGCCGGCTGCTCGGCTATCCGATCTCCGGCTGGACGGCCGTCCTGCTGCCGGCCGTCCTGGCGATCGAGCTGGTCATGGTCGCCGGCCTCGCCTTCGCGCTGGCGGCACTCTGCGTTCACTTCAAGGACGTGCGGGATCTCCTCGGCAATCTGCTCGTGCTGGCGTTCTTCCTCGCGCCGATCATCTACACCCTGAACGATCTTCCGCCCCAGTTCGCGCGGGTGGTGCAACTGAACCCGATGACTTCGTTCACCACCGCGACCCAGGACCTTCTGTTCTTCGGCCGCCTGCCCGAACCCCACTTGTGGGTGATCATGGCCGCGATCGCCGCCGTGTCGTGGGTGGCGGGCGCGGGCCTCTTCTCCCGCCTCTCCGACACCCTGGCCGAGGCGGTCTGAGTTGAGCCCGCCGGCGGTTGCGGCGAGCGGCCTGTGCAAGCGGTACCGGCGCGCCGCCGGCGGATACCGGCTGCGGACGCTGAAGAGCGCGCTGCTCGAAGGCAGCCTGACCGGGGGCCTGGCCTCGGGTGAAGTCGTCGAGGCCCTGACCGACGTCAGCTTCGAGGTCGGGGCCGGGGAGGCGGTGGGGATCATCGGCGGCAACGGTTCGGGCAAGTCGACGCTGATCAAGCTCGTGGCCGGTCTGCTGCCGCCGACTTCCGGCGAACTCTCGGTGAACGGACGGGTCGCGGCCCTGATCGAGCTCGGCGCGGGCTTTCATCCCGAGATCTCCGGCCGGGAGAACATCTTCATCAACGGGGCGCTGCTCGGGCTGAGCCGCCGGCGGATCGAGCAGCGCTACGACGACATCGTGGAGTTCGCGGGTCTCGGCGACTTCATCGAGGAGCCGATCAAGTACTACTCCTCCGGCATGTACGTGCGGCTCGGCTTCTCGGTCGCCATTCATACCGACCCGGAAGTGCTCCTGGTCGACGAGGTCCTGGCCGTCGGCGACGAGGAGTTCGTTCACCGCTGCCTGGCGCGGATCGAGGAGCACCTGGCCGGGGGCGGAACGCTGCTCGTGGTCAGCCACACGATGACCCTGATCGACGAGATCTGCGACCGGGCGATGTGGCTGGATGGCGGGCGGGTCCGGGGTCTGGGGTCGACGCGACGGGTCATCGACGCCTACCTGGAGTCGGTGGCGGCGCGCGAGGGCGAGGCCCACGACCGGCGCCGCCAGTCGGCTGAAGGCGAACACGCCACGACCGCGACCGCGGACACTGCCGAAGAGGTCGCGCGCTGGGGTTCGGGCCAGGCCCGGATCCTGGCGGCGCGCCTGCTGGCCGGCGAGGAGCGGCAGGAGCGCTACCACGTCCACTGCGGGGAAGCGGTGGCCTTCGAGCTCGACGTCGAACCAAGAGAGGAACTGTCCGACTTCGTCTTCGGCGTCGGCGTCAAGACGCCGCGGGGCGTCGACTGCTGGGGCACCAACACCGATCTGGCCGGCTACGAACCGCGCTCTCTGGCCGGGCCCGTGCGAGTGCGGCTCGTCTGTCCGGAGCTGCGGCTGGCGCCGGGCGAGTACACCGTGGACATCGCTGTTCACGCCCGCGACGGCAGGGCGTACGATTACCGCCGCCGGGCGCTCCGGTTCACGGTGACGGAGAGCACGTCGCTGAGGAGCATCGGTCTCTACCTGCCCGACCACGAGTGGCAGGTGGAGACGCTGGGCTCGCGGAGCGACATCGACTGGCTCTCGCCCGGCGACCAGGCCGGCGACCAACGGAGGATCGAATGAGCGACCAACCCAAGGAAGGACCGGGCGAGCAGGATGCGTCCTCGTCGATCAACGTCAAGATCGGCGACGCCGAGCTCAAGGGGGCCTACTCCAACCTGCTGCGCATCACGCACACCCGCGAGGAGTTCATCCTCGACTTCATCAACGTGGTTCCGCCTCAGGGCATCGTCAGCGCCCGGATCGTGACGAGCCCCGGGCATCTCAAGCGGATCATCCGGGCCCTGGGCACGAACCTGCGGCGCTACGAGGAGGTCCACGGCGTGATCGAAGAGGCGCCCGACCCGACGGAAGCGCCCAGCCGCGTCAACTGACGCGCTGGCTCTTGATGCAATCGAAGCGAAGGAGTGTCGATTGCAGCTGTTCAGCCTAAGCGCTGGCTCTTGATGCAATCGAAGTGAACGGGTGTCGATTTCACCTGTTCAGCCTACGCGCTGGCTCTTGATGCAATCGAAGCGAAGGAGTGTCGATTGCAGCTGTTCAGCCTACGCGTTGGCTCTTGAGGTACATCGAGGCGATCACGTCGCGGTAGCGCTCGTTGACGATCTTCCTGCGCACCTTCAGCGTGGGAGTGATCTCGCCCTCCTCTAGCGTCAGTTCGCGCTCGAGCAGCCGGAAGCGGCGCAGGCGCTCGTGGGCCGGCAGCCGCTCGTTCGCGCGGTCGAGCACGCCCTGGACGAGCTCCTGGAGGCGCGGGTCCTGGCGGAGTTCCGAGGGGTCCATGTCGGTGAACGGCGCCGGCGGCTCCGCGTAGTTCGGAACGATCAGGGCGTTGAGGTACGGGTAGCCGTCGCCGACCACGACCACCTGAGCGATGGCGGGGTGCGTGATCAGCATCTGCTCGATCGGCTGGGGCGCGACGTTCTTGCCGCCGCTCGTCACCAGGAGGTCCTTCTTGCGGTCCGTGATGTAGAGGTAGCCGTCGTCGTCGAGGCGGCCGATGTCGCCGGTGTGGAACCAGCCGTCCCGGTCGATCGCCTCGGCGGTGGCCTCGGGTTTCTTCCAGTAGCCCTGCATCAGGCCCTCGGTGCGGGCGAGGATCTCGCCGTCGTCCGCGATGCGAAGCGAGACTCCCGGCGCGGCCGTGCCGACCGAGCCGCGGCGGGAGGCGCCGGGGTACTCCACGGCCAGAACCGGTGCGGTCTCGGTCAGTCCATAGCCCTGGTAGAGGCGGATGCCGATCGCGTCGAAGAACTCGGCGACTTCATTGGCGATCGCGGCGCCGCCTGAAATGGCGAACCGCAGGCGGCCCCCGAACCGCTGCTTGATCTTGCGGAACACGAGGCGGTCGGCGATCAGGCCCTGGAGCACCGCGCCCCCACGTTCCGCCCGCCGCTTGCCGACCTTGAGCGCCCAGGCGATCAGCCGGCGGCGGGCCGGCGGCTGGCTCGCGAACAGGTTCTGAATACGCAGGTAGGCGCTCTCGTAGAGCCTGGGCACCGAACACAGGACGGTGGGCCGAACGTCCGGCATCAGGCCAGCGACGCGCTCGATCGCGGGGGAGTAGTGGATCGACACTCCGCGGTAGAAGAAGAGGTAGTCGACCGTGCGCTCGAAGACGTGGGAGAGCGGCAGGAAGGAGAGCGCCTGATCGTCCTCCCCCAGCGGATAGAGCTCCTGGCAGGCCAGGATGTTCGAGACGAAGTTCCGGTGCGACAGGACCACGCCCTTGGGGTCGCCGGTGGTGCCGGAGGTGTAGATGATGCTCGCCGTGTCGTCCTGGCCGACCCGCCCGCTGAACGTCGCGAGGTCGGCATCCGTGGCCGGCGGCGCTCCGGCGATCAGGGCTTCGAGGTGGGTGCCGCCGGGGGCGGTGGCCTCGGCATCCAGCGCCACCATGCGCAGACCGCGCTGCTCATCGCCGTCCTGGACGTCGTCGCCGCCGTCGTTGGGAACGATGCCTGACAGCAGGTCCCGTTTCGCCTTGTCGTCGTAGAAGATCCAGCCGGCGCCGCTGTCGAGCAGGATGTAGGCGACCTGGGGCGCGTTGAGAGTCGGATAGATCGGCACGGACACGGCGCCCAGCAGGTGGCAGGCGAAGTCGACGATGTGCCACTCCGGCCGGTTGGTCGCGAACAGCGCCACACGGTCGCCCTTCGCTACGCCGTGCGACTCGAGCGCCTTCGCGGTCCGGCAGACGGCGTCGAGGAACTCCCGCGCGGAAAGCGAGTCCGTCCGGCGATGGCGCCGGATGGAAAGCAGGGCCTCGCGTCCGCCGTAGCGTTCCGCTACGACTCGAAGCAGGTCGGACAGAGTCTCCAAGCAGTAAACGCTAGCACTATGGCGGCCGCTCTCCGAACAACGCGGAACCGATCCGCACGTGGCTGGCGCCCTCGAGGACCGCGGCCTCGAAGTCGGCGCTCATGCCCATCGACAGCCATCCCTCCCGGTCGCCGAACAGGCCGCGCTGGGCCATCCGGTCGCGCAGGCGCCTGAGAGCGGCGAAGTCGGCGCGGGATTCGCGCGCGTCGGAGCGCTGCGGCGGAATCGCCATCAGGCCGCGCACCCGCAGATGATCGAGTTCGCCGATGCGCAGCATCGCTTCCGTGTCCTCGGGCAGGAAGCCGTGCTTGCTCGGCTCGCGGCCGATGTTCACTTCGAGCAGACAGCCGCGGACGCCGAGTCCCCGGCTGCCGAGAACACGGTCGAGCCGCTCCGCGATCCTCGGCCGGTCTACCGCTTCGAACACGTCGAAGGCGTCGCAGGCGCGGGCCGCCTTGTTCGTCTGCAGCGGTCCGATCAGGTGCCAGGCGACCTGGTCGCCGTAACCGGCGTTGACCAGCGCAGCGCGGTGCGCCTCGCCCTCCTGGACCTGGTTCTCGCCGAGGACGCGGAGGCCGGCGTCCAGCGCCGCGGCGATGCGCTCGAGCGGCTGCCGCTTGCAGGCGCCGACCAGGGCGACATCTTCCGGCTCCCTGCCTGCCTGCCGGCAGGCCTCCGCCAGCCGCTCCACTATCTCCGCGTAGCGTTCGGCCGCCGTCTTCCCCGGCGTCTCGCTCAGCCGGTCACTCCGCCGTCCAGGTACAGGATTCGCTGGCAGGAGTCGCAGGGTACGAGCGCGCCCTGGGTCTGAATCTGCACGACGACCTGAGGTCTGATCCGGTAGTTGCAGAACGAACAGTGCCGGATGGGAGCACCGGTACTCTCCACGACTCCGATGGCGGCCAGCGGCGCGCCGCCGTGGCGGTCGAACAGGCGCTCGTACTGGAGGAGGGCGGCCGGCGGGAGGCGTTCACGGAACACCTCGATCTGCCCCTCGAGCGCTTCGACCCGCTTGCGCATCTCGGGCTTCTGCTCTTCCCACACGGCGAGCTGCTCCTGGTACTGCTCGTCGAGCGTCTCGAACGCGCCGCGGATTTCGTCGAGCTGCGCCGACGCCTCGTCCTGGCGCTCGATGGCCAGCAGCGCCTGCTCGTCCGCTTCCCGCATGCCGGCGCGCACCGTGTCGATCTCACTCAGAAGGGCGCCGTATTCGCGCTGCGTCGTGACGCGGGCGATCTGCTCCTGGTAGCGCTCGATGCTCTCCTTCCCCGCCGCCGCTTCCGCTTCCGCGGCGCGGCGCTCGAGTTCGGCCTGCTGGCACTCCTGCTCGAGCCGTTCGATCTCGCTCCGTTGGTGCTCGTACTGGTCGTGGAGCTCCTGCATCGACTCGGGAACCCCGTCCAGCAGGGTGCGGCTGTGGGCGAGTTCCATGCTCGCCTGCTGCAGATCTACGATCGTGTCGAGGACTCGTTCCATGCGCCGATTGTCAGAGGTTCCAGTGAGTTAGCGATCGCAGGCTCCGCAGTTCGCGGTGTGGGTCCACCTGGATTCGAACCAGGGACCTGCCGGTTATGAGCCGGATGCTCTAACCGCTGAGCTATGGACCCTCAGGGCACCCGAGCGCAGTGCCGCAGTATAGCCCCACGTTGAGCCTCCGTGCGCGCCCTGTCGCGGCCCGCCTTGGGGTATAGTCCGCGGCACGCAACAAGCGGTCCAAGGAGGCGCCAGAATGTCGAGATCCACTCCAATCGGGCGGCCGGGCCGGGCGGCGTTCGCCGCTTGCGCCTCGGTCATCGTCCTGTTCGCCGCCTTGGTCGCATGCGGTCCTTCGGAGGAGGAACGGGTGTCCGCCGCGCGCGCCGATGCGTGGGCCGAGTTGCAGGAAGAGCAGGCGGCGCTGAACGCCAAGCGCGACGAACTGGCAGGGCTTCGCGCGCGGGTTCTCGCGGCGGGCGAGGACGACGACGTCGAGGCCCTCACCGCGCAGGTCGATTCCCTCGACAACGAGATCGGAAACGACGGCGAGGCCTTTGCGACCAAGCTGGTCAACTACATCAACGAGGCGGAATGGGAACTCGGCGGTGAGATGACCGAAGAGCAGCGGGCCGCCTTCGCGATGAAGAGCGCCGAGGACATGTACCTGGCCGAGGAGTACGTGGTCAAGGGCGGCGACTACCGCCGCGCGGTCGAGATCCTGCAGCGGGCCCTCGGCGTCGACCCCGACAACGCCGACCTCCAGGCGCGGCTGGCCGAGTACCAGGACGCGCGCTACATCACCGCCGAACGGCTGGCGCAGGTGGAGCGGGGCATGACCGAGGCCGAGGTCGAAGCGCTGCTCGGCAAGGTGTTTCACCGCAACGTCCGGGAGTTCGATGAGGAGAACGTGTTTGCCTGGTTCTACCCGAAGAACCCCGAGGAGCATGGTGCCGGCGCGGCTGCCGGGGTGTTCTTCCGCGAGGGCGACGGGAAGGTCTACCGCACCGACGCCAACGCTGTCGAGGGTCAGGCCGAGGAGGAGTAGGCGTGCCCGGCCCTTGACGGGGCGGGCCGGCTCGTGCAGAATCCGCGTTCGCCCGTGGGCTGACGTGCGTCGGCAGCGATCGGGCTATCCGGGCGGGAGCCCGCGGGTCAACCAACGGAACGAGATCACTTCATGCCGGTTGTGCAGGTACGCGAAGACGAGAGCTTCGAGAATGCGCTTCGCCGCTTCAAGCGGAAGTGCGAGAAGGAAGGCATCCTGACGGAGCTCAAGAAGCGCCAGCACTTCGAGAAGCCGTCCGTCAAGCGGAAGCGCAAGGTCATGCAGGCCCGCAAGAAGATGTTGCGGCGGCTGGCTGAGGAGCGCCGCGCCGGTCTCGCCTAGGGCGTCCCCGCAGCGAATGCGCTGCGCCGAGCTTGGTGATCCGTTACCGGGCTGACAGATGAGTTGCTGTAGCGCCGCTACCTCCGAGGCGCTCGAGTTTCCGTCGCTGCTCGCCGTCCTCGCGGGTTTCGCCTCGACCGACATCGGGGGCCGGGCGGTACGCGCCATCGCGCCGGAAACCGACCGCGACGAGATCGACCGGCGCCGGGTTCGCTACGCGGAGATTGCCCGGGAGGTCGAACGGGACGGTGTCCTGGTGCCGTCGCTCGATGGGCTTCTCGACCTGCGCGATCATCTCGAAGGGGATGGTCGAGGGTTGGGCGGTCCGGAGCTGCTCGACCTGTCCGCGGCGATCGAGGCCAGCGAGGAGGTGCTGGGACGGCTGGAGAGTCCCGACGCGACGCCGCAATGCGCCGCCGAGGTGGAGACGCTGCGACGGATGGAGGCCGACGCCGCGGAAGCCGTCCCTCCAGGCCAGCACGGCGGAGGCTGCGCCGGGTTGGCGAACCGCCTGCGCCGCATGCTGAACCGGCGCGGCGAGGTGCGGGCCGACGCGACGCCGCGGCTGCGGACGCTCGGCCGGGACGCCCGGCGCGCTCAGGCGTCGGTCGAGGCCTCGGTTCAGGCCTACGTGCGGGAGCACGGCAACGCTCTGGCGGACGACTCGACGCCCATGCGGGGCGGCCGGCTGTCGGTCCTCCTGCCCTCGGGTAGCCGCGGCCGGCTCGCCGGAATCGTCAGGGGCCGCTCCGCCTCGGGCAGGAGCTTCTACTTCGAACCCTCGGAGGTGGTCGAGGGCAACGACGAGTTGGAGCGGATCGCTTCCGAACGGGACGTCGAGCGCACCCGCATCCTGGCCGAGCTGGTGGCTCAGGTACAGGTTCTCACCCCGGCGATCGTCGCCCGTATCGACTTCCTGGCCGCCGTCGATGCGATGCAGGCGGCGGCGCGCTTCGCCGTCGACCTCGACGCTGCGCTGGTCACGGTCGCATCCGACGGTCCGGCCGGCAGGGCGCCGCTGCTGGAACTCCGCGGCGCTCGCCATCCGCTGCTTGATCCGCGGCTGGCCGACCGCAGGGAGCTGGCGCTGGGCGCGGCCGGCAACCGGGGCGTCGTCGTGCCGCTCGACCTGAAGCTGGACGATCAAGCAGGGAGCTCCGTGAGAAGGCTCGATAGCGGTGAGGGCCGTTCCTGGCCGGGGAGTAGAAGCCTGGTGCTGACCGGTCCGAACGCCGGCGGCAAGACGGTCGCCCTGAAGACGGTGGGACTGCTGTGCCTGATGAACCAGGCCGGTCTGCCGGTTCCCGCCGGACGGGACAGTCGCCTGCCGATCCTCGACCACGTCGTGGCGGTGGTGGGCGACGAGCAGAGCGTCCTCGACGAGCAGTCGACGTTCAGCGCCCGGTTGCTGCGCCTCCGCGAGGTCTGGCGCCGCGCCGGGCCGCGCACTCTGGTCCTGCTCGACGAGGTTGGCGCCGGGACGAACCCGGAGGAGGGCGCCGCGCTCGGCATCGCCCTGCTCGAGGGACTGGTCGAGCGCGGTTCGCTCGGCATCCTGACGACGCACCTCACCCAGCTTGCCGCGGCCGCCCTCGAGTCGCAGTCGGCCTCCTGCGCCGCGATGGGTTTCGATCCGCAGAACGGCCTGCCCACCTACCGGCTGGTCGTCGGCCCGCCCGGAGGCAGCCAGGCGCTGGCGCTGGCGCGCCGGCTCGGCCTCCCGCCGGCCTGGCTGGAGCGGGCCGAGCACTTTCTGGGTTCCGAGCACCAGAAGCTCCGGCGCGTGCTGGAGCGCAACGAACGCCTCCGCGAGCGGCTCCTGGAGCGGGAGGCGGAGCTCACCCGGCTGAGCGCCGAGACGGAGACGGCCCGCGCCCGCTTCGAGACCCGGCAGGAGTCGCTGCGGGCGGCCAGACAGCGGCTGGAGCAGACCCTCGGACGCGAAGTCGACGCACTGCGCCGGGCGAATCGCCGCCGGCTGGACGAGGCTTTGGCCGAGTTGTCGTCGATGCCCCGGGGACCGGGCAAGCGAGCCTTCGCCCGGGCGGCTTCGTCCCTGCACGGCGAACTCGACCGGGATCTGTCGGCGGCGGCCGATCGCGCTTCACGGGCGGCCGGCGAGATCGACCCGGCGCCGGAACGGGAACCGGAGGAACCGTCGCAGCCGGAGGAGCAGCGTCCCCTGACCCTCGGTGCCCGCGTCCGCCACCGCTCATTGGGCTGGCTGGGTGAGCTGGTGGACCTTCGCGGCGACCAGGCGACCGTGCTGGTCCGCGGCAAGCGCGTCCGGACGCCGAGCGCCGACCTCGTGGCGGTAGCCGGCGGAGAACGCCCGGCGTCCGGCCGGGTCCGGGTCCAGAGGTCGCAGGCCGACCCGGTGGAGGCGGAACTGCTCCTCATCGGCCAGCAGGTCGAACCGGCTCTGGAATCCCTTGACGCCTACCTGGACCGCGCCCTGGCGGCCGGCCACGAGCGGGTCCGGGTAGTCCACGGCCACGGCAGCGGCCGGCTGCGCCGGGCCGTTCGCACGCATCTCCGGGACCACCCGGCGGTCGCCGGTTTCGACCCCGCGCCCCCCGCCTCCGGTGGCGACGGCGCCACCGAAGTCCTGCTGCGCTGACGCCGCCACCCGCCCGTCTCGGGCTCAGAAGGGGTTCGCTCCCAGGTGACGCTCCCGCTCAAGAGGAGATGGGAGGGGTTGCGCTCGCTCCGCTTCACTCGCTCCGGTTCGGCGTCGGCTTTCGGGAAGGCATCGGCCGTCGCTCGTTCAGAGGCACCTGGGAGCGAACCCCTTCTGAGCCCGAGACGGGCTGGACGTCAGTTCCCGGGGCCAAACCCGGCCTCCGCCGCTGTAGCATGATTGGTCGTGCAACGGCGATCCGGGTTCACCGACGGAGCGGTGGACGCGGTGCGCGAGGCGGTCGACATCATCGACCTCGTCAGCGAGCACACGAGGGTGGAGCGCCGGGGCGAGCGCTTCGTGGCGCTCTGTCCGTTCCACAAGGAAAAGACGCCCTCGCTGTCTCTCGATCGCCAGAACAACCTGTACTACTGCTTCGGCTGCGGCGCCGGCGGCGATGCCTTCAGGTTCCACATGGAGCTCACCGGGGACAACTTCACGACCGCGCTCGAGCACCTCGCCCGGCGCTACGGGGTTCCTCTGGAGCGGGCGTCCGGGCCGGACGCCGATGCCCGGGCTGAGCGCAACGAGCGCATCCAGGCCGCGCTCGACGCCGCCCACGACTTCTTCCGGTCGAAGCTCAGGACGGAGGCCGTGCCGCAGCAGTACCTCCAGCGACGCAAGGTGCCGTCGGAGCTGATCGCCCGTTTCGGCGTCGGCTACGCACCTGACGACTGGCGGACGATGATCGAGGATCTCGGCCGGCGCATCCCGGTCCCCGACCTGGAAGCCGCCGGGCTGATCGCCCGTAGCCAGAAAGCGCCGGACCGTCCCTACGATCGGTTCCGCAACCGGCTGATGTTCCCTATCCGGGACGTCTCCGGCCGGGTCGTGGCCTTCGGTGGCCGCACCCTCGGCGACGACCAGGCCAAGTACGTCAACACGAACGAGACGAGTCGTTTCAGCAAGGGCAGGCTGCTCTACGGGCTCGACGCCGCGCGCCGCGCCATCCGCGAACAGGGCAGGGCGCTCCTCGTCGAGGGCTACTTCGACGTGCTGGGAGCCGCCGCCTCCGGCATCGACTGGGCGGTCGCGAGCATGGGGACGGCGCTCACCGGGCAGCAGGTGCGGCTGCTGTCCCGCTACACCGACGAGGTGGTCCTCGGCTACGACGGCGACCGCGCCGGCATCGAGGCGGCCCGCAAGGCGGCGGGAACCATGCTCGAGGCCGGGCTCAACGTCCGCCGCGCGCTCTTTCCGGCGGGCCAGGATCCGGACTCGCTGCGGCTCGACGAGGGACCCGAGGCGGTGAGGGCCACGGTTGCCGAGGCCCGGGATGCGGTGGCGATCGAGCTCGACGACCTGCCCAGCCGCGGCGAGCTCGACCCCAGGTTGCGTGCCCGCGAGGCTGCGCGAGTGCGGACGCTGATCGACCGGATCGGCGACCCGATCGTGAGAACGGGCTACTACGAGACGGCGGCCGAGCGTCTCGGTGTCAAGGTCGACGTTCTCCTGCGTGAGTCCGCCTCCGCAAGCGAGAAGCCGGCTGCGACGGATTCGCCCGGACCGGCCGCAGGACCGCGTCCTCCGCTGACCGCCTCGATCGAGGAGCAGGTGCTGCGTCTGACGGCCGCCGCCCCGGACCTGGGTGGCATCGAGTGGCCGGCGCCGGATGCCTTCTTCGATCCCGCCCTGCGCGCCATTTACGAGGCCATGCGCGAGCAGGCCCAAGCCGGAGCGAAGCGGATCGATTCCGGCGCTCTCGTGGAGGTCTTGGGACGCCGTCGCGGGACGGACAACGAGACCGATCGACCTGTTGACCGGATCGCGGGGCTTTTGCTACAACGGTCGTCTGCCTTCTCTGAATCGGAGCTTCGGATCAGTCTCGTGGAGTTGGGTCGGCGTTTCACCAGACAGCGGCTCAACCTGCTCGCCCGGGAGATCAATCGCGCCCAGCGTGAAGGTGACATGGAGACCCTGCACCGGATGATCGAGGAAAAACAGCAGCTCAGCCGCGAGTTCTACGGGCAGTCGGGGCGCTGAGGAGATGTCGTGGCGCTGAACACCGCGGCCGTCCGGACCGAGGAGATCGAGCCGATCGAGCAGCGCCACAGCTCGGTCCGCAGCGTGTTCAACCTGGGCCGCGAGAAGGGTTATCTGCTTCAGGACGAGATCGAGACCCGGTTGCCCGAGGAACTGCTCGCTGAACCGCGGGACATGGACGCGATCTGGATGCGTCTCGGGTCGATGGGAACGGGTGTGATCCGGCGCCCTGAGGCGTTCGTCAACGTCGTCGACGTCGATCCGCTGCCGCCGATCGGCGGCGTCGAACGGAGCGAGCCCGAACCGGCCCTCCTGACGCAGCAGGACCGGACGACGGATCCGGTCCGGGTCTACCTGCGGGAGATGGGACGCGTCGATCTGCTCGATCGGGAAGGCGAAGTGGAGATCGCCAAACGGATCGAGCGCGGCGAGTGGATCGTCTTCGAGGCGCTCTGCGACAACCCGGTCGTGCTCCGGGAGTTGCTGCGGATCAACGAGCTGGCGCGGCGCGACCGGCGCCTGATGCGGGAACTCCTCGCCGATGGCGGCGCCCACCTCGACCAGAGCGCGAGGGACCGCATCGCGAAGAACCTCCGGATCTTCCGGGCGATCGAGACTCTCGACCGGCAGGTGCGCCGTCTGCGCCGGCAGAGCGATCGCTGCCGGCCGGGCAGTGATCGGTTCTCGGAGATCGAACGCGAGATCGATCGCACGGCGGGCAAGATCACCGAGCAGATCCGTTCGATCGAGTTGACGGCGCAAACGCGCAGCCGGCTGGTCGAGATCCTCAAGCAGCTCTACGCGGAGATCTCGCGTCACGACCGGGACATCCGCCGGGCGCAGATCGCGCTCGACCGGGAGCGCGACACGGAGCTCGGCGCGCTGCAGCGGCGCCGGATCGAGAAGTACCGCGCGCGTCTCCGCGCGTCGGAAGAGCGCTATGGCACGACCCTCGCGCAGGTGACCGCGACGCTGAACAAGGTGCGGCGGGGCGAGGCGATCTGCGAACAGGCGCGGTCCGAGATGATCCTGGCGAACCTTCGTCTGGTCGTTTCGATCGCCAAGAAGTACACGAACCGGGGGTTGCAGCTTCTGGACCTGATTCAGGACGGCAACATCGGACTGATCCGCGCGGTCGAGAAGTTCGAGTACCGCCGCGGCTACAAGTTCTCGACCTACGCGACCTGGTGGATCCGCCAGGCGATCACGCGGGCGATCGCCGATCAGGCAAGAACGATCCGCATCCCGGTCCACATGATCGACACGATCAACAAGCTCACCCGGACCAGCCGGGCGATGGTCCAGGAGCTGGGCCGCGAGCCCACTGTCGCCGAGATCGCCGAGCAGATGGACATGGAGGTTTCCCACGTTCGGGAGATCATGAAGATCGCGCTGGAACCGATCTCGCTTGAGACACCGATTGGCGAGGAGGCGGACTCTTCCCTGGGCGACTTCATCGAGGACGCGAGCGTGGTTTCGCCGCTCGACTCGCTGTTGACGAAGGGCCTGGGCGAGCAGACCGCCGCGGTGCTCCAGACCCTGAGTCCCCGGGAGGAACTCGTGCTCCGGATGCGCTTCGGCGTAGGCGATGGCGCCGAGTCGACGCTGGAGGACGTGGGGCGTTCGTTCAACGTGACGCGTGAGAGGATCCGGCAGATCGAATCGAAGGCGCTCCGCAAGCTGCGTCATCCGAGCCGCGCCAGGCAGTTGGAGCCCTATCGCAACCGTCTCTAGATCTGCCGGGAGGCGTTCTGGCGGGGGGTTTGACAGTCGGCTTGAAGGCTCCCTAAGATGAACTCCGTGTCGCCCGCCGCTGTTCGCCTTGGGGCGGATTCTTCCTCGGTAGCTCAACGGTAGAGCGTTCGGCTGTTAACCGAAATGTTGGGGGTTCGAATCCCTCCCGAGGAGCCACTGTTCACGGCCTGGACGGTGAGGCGGGACCACTTCTCGCTCTCGACCGTGGCGAGGTAGTTGAGATGGTCGAGGTTTCCGAGGAGTTCCTGTCAGCCAACCGGCGCGTCGTTCACCGGCGTCTCAGCGTGGCCAGGCTCTACGAAGAAGCGGTTCGCCGCGGCGAGGCCGCGATTGCCGCCGGGGGGCCGCTCGTCGCGTCGACCGGCGAGCACACGGGGCGGTCTCCGAACGACCGCTTCGTCGTGCGCCGCGCGCCTTCGGCCGACCTGGTGGACTGGGGTCCGGTGAACAAGCCCATCGCTCCGGAACACTTCGACCGCCTCCACCGGAAGATGCTGGCCGCCGCCGCGGACCGGGACCTGTTCGTCTTCGACGGCTTCGCGGGCGCCGATCCGGCCTGCCGCCTGAACGTGCGGGTGATCAGCGAGCGGGCCTGGCACAGCCTGTTCGTCCGCAACATGTTCCTGCGCGCGGCGAACGAAGCGGAGCTTGCGGACTTCGTGCCCGACTACACCGTCGTCGACATCCCGAGTGTTCTGGCCGATCCGGAAACCGACGGCACGAACAGCACGACCTTCATCGCTCTCGACCTGGAGCGGCATCTGACCCTGATCGGGGGCAGCGAGTACGCCGGCGAGATGAAGAAGTCCATGTTCAGCGTGATGAACTTCCTGATGCCGCAGCGCGGCGTGCTGAGCATGCACTGCAGCGCGAACTACGGCGCGGATCCTTCGGACTGCGCCCTGTTCTTCGGCCTCTCCGGCACCGGCAAGACGACCCTCTCGGCGGACCCCGCGCGCACCCTGATCGGCGACGACGAGCACGGCTGGTCCGACCGCGGCATCTTCAACATCGAGGGCGGCTGCTACGCCAAGGTCATCCGCCTCGATCCTCTGGGCGAACCCGAGATCTACGCCACCACGCGGCGCTTCGGCACCGTGCTCGAGAACGTCGTCTTCGATCCCGAGACGCGGAAGCTCGATCTCGACGACGACTCCCGCACCGAGAACACCCGGGCCAGCTATCCGCTCAGCCACCTCGAACACGTCGACGTCGGCGGCTACGCGGGACACCCGACGTCGGTCGTCTTCCTGACCTGCGACGCCTTCGGCGTGCTGCCGCCGATCAGCCGCCTCGACGAATCGCAGGCGATGTACCACTTCCTGTCGGGCTACACCGCGAAGGTCGCCGGCACCGAACGGGGCGTCACGGAGCCGTCGGCGACCTTCAGCGCCTGTTTCGGCGCCCCCTTCATGCCGCTGCCGGCGTCGGCCTACGCCAAGCTCCTGGGCGAGAAGGTGCGGCGCCACCGCGTCGACGTCTGGCTCGTCAACACGGGCTGGGCCAGGGGGCCGTACGGCCAGGGCAGCCGGATCAAGCTGGCCTACACCCGGCGCATGATCCACGCGGCGCTCGACGGCAGCCTGACGGGGGTGCCCACGCGCATGCATCCCGTCTTTGGTCTGGCCTATCCCACGGCCATCGAAGGCGTGCCGGGCGACGTGCTCGACCCGCGGGAGGGCTGGAGCGATCCCCAGGCGTACGACCAGTACGCGCGGCGTCTGGCCCGGATGTTCACGGACAACTTCGAGAGTCTGGGCGGCAGCGCGTCGGAGGCCGTGCAGGCCGCGGCGCCCCGTGTTGCCGTGTGAAGCGGCAGGGAGACCCGGATGATTCCCGTCAAGAGCGCCATCTCGGACAGCGGCCGCGCCCACGTCGACGGTCTGGACGCCTACCGGAAGCTCTACCGGAAGTCGATCGAGGATCCGGACGGCTTCTGGCTCGAACAGACCCGCTCGCTGGACTGGTTCACCGAGCCGAGTTCCGGGGGCCGCTGGGATTTCGAGGCCGTCGACTTCGCCTGGTTCGAGGACGGCGTGCTGAACGCCTGCACGAACTGCGTCGACCGCCACGCCGCCGCCCGGCCCGACAAGACGGCCCTGATCTGGGTCGAGGACGAGCCGGGCCGCTACCAGCGGATCAGCTACCGGGAACTGAAGCGGAACGTCTGCCGGGTCGCCAACGTGCTGACCTCGCTCGGAATCGGGCAGGGCGACCGTGTCTGCATCTACCTGCCGATGATCCCGGAGCTGGCCTACACGATGCTCGCCTGCGCCCGGATCGGCGCGGTACATTCCGTGGTCTTCGCCGGCTTCTCGGCCGACAGCCTGCGCGAGCGGATCGTCGACGCCGGTTGCCGGCTGCTGGTGACCGCCAACGAGGGTCTGCGCGGCGGCCGGACGATCCCGCTCAAGGCGACCTGCGACCGGGCGGTCGAAGGGCTGGACCTGGTCGAGCACATGCTGGTCGCGCGGCGAACCGACACCGAGGTGCCGATGACGCCGGGACGCGATCTCTGGCTCCACGAGGAGACGGCGAAGCAGCGCGCCACGGCGCCGGTGGCGCGGCTCGATGCTGAGGCGCCGCTCTTCGTGCTCTACACCAGTGGCTCGACGGGAAGGCCCAAGGGCCTGCTCCACACCACCGGCGGCTACCTCCTCTACGCGTCGATGACGCACCGCCTGATCTTCGACCACCACGACGACGACATCCACTTCTGCGCCGCCGACATCGGCTGGGTCACGGGGCACAGCTACATCGTCTACGGCCCGCTCGCGAACGGCGCGACCAGCGTCATGTTCGAGTCGGTGCCGACCTACCCCGACCCGGGCCGCTACTGGCGGGTCGTCGACGACCTGGGCGTGACGCTCTTCTACACCGCCCCGACCGCGCTGCGGGCGATCGCTCGCGAGGGCGACCGGTGGGTCGAGGCCTACGACCGCGGTTCGCTGCGGGTGCTCGGCTCGGTCGGCGAGCCGATCAACCCCGAGGTCTGGAACTGGTACCACGACGTGGTCGGAAACGGCCAGTGTCCGGTCGTCGACACCTGGTGGCAGACGGAGACGGGCGGCATCCTGATCACTCCGCTGCCGGGCGCCACGCCGCTCGTGCCCGGCTCGGCGACCCTTCCCTTCTTCGGCGTCGAGCCGGTGCTCGTGGACGCGGACGGCAACGAACTCGAAGGCAACGACCGGAGCGGCAACCTCTGCCTGAAGCGCTCCTGGCCAGGGCAGGCGCGGACGATCTACGGCGACCACCAGCGCTTCGTGGAGACCTACTTCAGCACCTACACCGGCATGTACTTCACCGGCGACGGCTGCCGGCGCGACGAGCACGGCTACTACTGGATCACCGGCCGCGTCGACGACGTGCTCAACGTCTCGGGGCACCGGCTGGGCACCGCCGAGATCGAGAGCGCCCTGGTGGCGCACGACGCCGTGGCCGAGGCGGCGGTCGTCGGCTGCCCGCACGAGATCAAGGGCGTCGGCATCTACGCCTACGTGCTGATCACGCCGGAGGCCGAGAACCGGGATCGGACGGAACTCGTGGCCGAACTGCGCCAGCAGGTCCGCACCGTGATCGGACCGATCGCGACGCCGGACCACATCCACGTCGCGGGCGGCCTGCCGAAGACCCGTTCCGGCAAGATCATGCGCCGCGTGCTGCGGAAGATCGCCGCGGGCGAGTACGAAGACCTCGGTGACGTGACGACCCTGGCGGAACCCGCGGTGGTCGACGGCCTGGTCGAGGACCACCGCGCCGCCGCCGGCTGAACCTCCCCGGGACCCGAGGGCTCAGGGCCAGGCAGGGTTACACTGCGGCCAGTGGCCAGGGACGATCAGGCACGGGATCTCGGTACGCCGATGCGACTGCTCCTGGTCGCGGCCTGCGTCGTCGTCCTGGTCGCCGGTCTGCGGGCCGCGTCCTCGATCCTGATCCCGTTCCTGATCGCGGTCTTCATCGCCGCGATCAGCCTGCCCCTTCTGACCTGGCTGCAGCGACGCCTGCCGATGATCGTCGCCGTCCTCGGCACGATCCTGATGGACCTGCTGGTGCTCGCCCTGGTCGGCTACCTGGTCGGTTCCACCGCGAACCAGGTCGCGGGCGAGATGGGCGAGATCCAGTCCACACTGACGATGTGGATCGAAGACGGCGGCGAGTGGCTGGAGGAGCGGGGAGTGCCCGTCGCCAGTGGGCTGGCGGGCGACGACTCCCTGCCGCTTGCGTTGTTCTCGCGTTTCGAGCCGGGCTTCCTGGTCGACTTCGTGAACACGACCCTGCGAACGACGACGGCCGCCCTGTCATCGTTCCTCGTCATCTCGCTGATCGTCATCTTCACCCTCTTCGAGGCGGCGACCTTCGGCCCCAAGGTGCGCGCGGCCTTCGGCAGCGCCGGCGCCGAGGCGCGTTTCGCCCGCGCCATGCACGAGATCCAGCACTACATGGGGATCAAGACGGTGATCAGCCTGGCCACCGGCCTGCTGATCGGCATCTGGGTCGGCGTGCTGGGCGTCGAGTTCGCGATCTTCTGGGGACTGGTGGCCTTCGTCCTCAACTTCATCCCGAACCTCGGTTCGATCATCGCGGCGGTGCCGACGACGCTCCTGGCCATGGTCCAGATCGGCGTCGGCAGGGGGTTGCTCGTCGCCCTGGGCTACCTGGTCGTCAACATGGTGATCGGCAACTTCATCGAACCGCCGCTCCTGGGACGGCGGCTCGGCCTCTCCACCCTGGTGGTCGTCCTGTCCCTCGTCTTCTGGGGTTGGGTGTGGGGACCGGTAGGCATGCTGCTGTCGGTGCCGCTGACGATGGTCGTCAAGATCCTGCTCGAGAACACGGAGGAGTTCCGCTGGGTGGCGGTGCTCCTCGGCGACAGCCGGGAAGCGGAACGTCTGGCGCCGGCGTCCGGCGCGGAGGGGAAGGACTGAGGCCGGGCCTCAGAGCAGGCCGGGGAAGAGCGCTCGACGGTTCCCCGGGTAGTCCGGGAATCTCTCCCGATACCAGCGGTGACGCCACAGCGCTCGCGGAATCAGGTTGGCCGCGGTCCAGAGCGCGAACGCCAGTCCCGGCAGCGACCAGCTCATCAACGCAAAGCCGGTCCACTCGACGATCTCGCCCGTCAGGTTCGGGCAGGAGACGAGGTTGAAGGCGCCGCCGCGCGGCAGGACGGCGCCGCCGGAGGCTTTCGCCCGCAGCGATGACAGGCGGTAGTCGGACGACACGTTGAGGGCGGCGCCGATCAGGAAGAGCGCGGCGCCGGCCAGGAAGCGCGGATCGGTGAACCAGCTCGCCGGGTAGTCGGCGACCCGGGCCATGAACCAGCCCAGGACCACGCCGTTGACGAGGTTGAAGAAGAAACCCGAGGCGGCCGTGACACCGGGGAACGGCCGCGCCTGACGCTGGACGAGCCACGGCCACACCAGAGTGCGGTGGACGTAGTGGGCCAGCCACAGGCCGACCAGGACGTCGCCGACCGCGTGGCGCTCACCGGCCGCCAGATAGACGGCCGGGAAGACGGCCAAGGCGGAAACTTCCATGAGGAGCCAGCCCCAGCGCGGGTCCACGTTCGGACCCCAGGGCCGGCCGCCCACGCGCCCGGTGACGTCCTTGCCCACCAGGCCGTAGACCAGCACCGGCACGGTCAGGCCGCACCAGGCGACAACGAGTACCTGGAACCAGTCCACGTTCCAGCGGTGCCGCCGGTCAGGAGCCCTCGGTCATGGTGACGCACAGGGTAGCGCATTCGCCGACGTACCGGCCCGCAACCGGGCCGCGCAACCCATTGACACTCGACCTTCCCGTGCTAGTCTCCGAATCGGGACTAGAGGGGTCCCGGTTCCACAGGTGGCGCGCCGGGACCCGATCAGCGGGCATCGGAGTCCTGTTTCTCAGCCACGTCCCGCCTCCGACGACACGCGTCATGATCCGACTGACCAAGCAAGCCGACTACGGCATCGTCCTGCTGAGCCAACTGGCCGTGACGGGGCAGGCCGCGGCCGCCGAGCTGGCGCTGCAGACGCATCTGCCGCCACCGATGGTCAGCAAGATCCTCAAATTGCTCGCCAGGAACGGGCTGCTGGTGTCCCACCGCGGCGTCCACGGCGGCTACGAGCTGGCGCGTCCGGCGTCCGAGATCAGCGTCGCCGAGGCGATCTTCGCGCTCGAGGGGCCGATTGCCCTGACCCAGTGCAGCGAGCACTCCCACGATGACTGCTCTTACGAGGCGTTCTGCCGCGTGAGCGAGAACTGGCAGCGGATCGACCGGGCTGTCCGCGGCGCGCTCGAAGGGGTCACGATCGAGGACATGACGCGCCCGGACTTCCTCTCCTCCGGCGCCGCCGGCAGCCGGCCGCGCTCCGCCGCCGCCACCCTCATTCCGCTCGGGAGCAGCACCTGATGCCGACGGCCACCGACACGATCGAAGCACTCGCCGAACGCGACTACGAGTACGGCTTCGTCACCGACGTCGAGCAGGACACGGCGCCGCCGGGTCTGAGCGAGGAGATCATCGCCTTCATCTCGGCGAAGAAGAACGAGCCCCAGTGGCTGCTCGACTGGCGGCTCCAGGCCTACCGGGGCTGGCTGAAGATGGTCGAGCCGACCTGGGCGAACGTGCGCTACGAGCCGATCGACTATCAGTCCATCTGCTACTACGCGGCGCCGAAGAGCGACGACGACCGGCCCAAGAGCCTCGACGAGATCGATCCCGAGATCCTCGCCACCTACGAGAAGCTCGGCATCCCGCTCAAGGAGCAGGAGATGCTGGCCGGCGTGGCGGTGGACGCGGTGTTCGACAGCGTCTCGGTCGCGACGACGTTCCGCGAGAAGCTGGCGGAACTCGGGGTCATCTTCTGCTCGTTCTCCGAGGCCGTGCAGGACCATCCGGAGCTGGTGCGCAAGTACCTGGGCACGGTCGTGCCGCGCCGGGACAACTTCTTCGCCGCCCTGAACTCCGCGGTGTTCTCGGACGGTTCCTTCGTCTACATCCCGAAGGGCGTGCGCTGCCCGATGGAGCTCTCCACGTACTTCCGGATCAACGCGATGAACACCGGCCAGTTCGAGCGCACCCTGATCATCGCGGACGAAGGCAGCTACGTCAGCTACCTGGAAGGCTGCACCGCGCCGATGCGCGACGAGAACCAGTTGCACGCGGCCGTGGTCGAACTGGTCGCCCACGAGGACGCGCAGATCAAGTACTCGACGGTCCAGAACTGGTACCCGGGCGACAAGGAAGGCGTGGGCGGCATCTACAACTTCGTGACCAAGCGCGGCCTGTGCGAGGGCCAGCGCAGCAAGATCTCCTGGACCCAGGTGGAGACCGGCTCGGCGGTGACCTGGAAGTACCCGAGTTGCATTCTCAGGGGCGACGATTCGGTGGGCGAGTTCTACTCCGTGGCGGTGTCGAACAACCGCCAGCAGGCCGACACGGGGACCAAGATGATCCACGTCGGCAAACGCACGTCGAGCACGATCATCTCCAAGGGGATCTCAGCCGGAGAGGGCCAGAACACGTACCGCGGATCGGTACGGATTCTGCGTTCGGCCGAGGACGCCAGGAACTTCTCGCAGTGCGACTCGATGCTGATCGGGGACCGCTGCGGAGCTCATACGTTCCCCTACATCGACGTCGCGAATCCCACCGCCCAGATGGAGCACGAGGCGTCGACGTCGAAGATCGGCGAAGACCAGATCTTCTACTGCAACCAGCGCGGCATCGACACCGAGGATGCCGTTTCCATGATCGTCAACGGGTTCTGCAAGGAAGTGTTCCGCGAACTCCCGATGGAGTTCGCCGTGGAGGCACAGAAGCTGCTCGAGGTGAGCCTCGAGGGCAGCGTCGGCTGACCCCTCCGGGGGGCCGCATGTTGCCGGAACCGCAGGGGGCTGCAAAGCCGCCGCACGGAGAGACACAGCAATGCTGAGGGTGAAGGACCTTCACGCGAAGGTCGAAGAACAGGAAATCCTGAAGGGCGTTGACCTGGAGGTGAGCGCCGGCGAGGTCCACGCGGTGATGGGGCCGAACGGCTCGGGCAAGAGCACGCTGGCCCAGGTTCTCGCGGGCAAGGAGGACTACGAGATCACCGCGGGCTCGCTGGAGCTCGATGGCGAGGACCTCCAGGAGATGGCGCCCGAAGAGCGGGCCCACGCGGGCCTGTTTCTGGCCTTCCAGTATCCGGTGGAGATTCCCGGCGTCGGCAACAGCTACTTCCTGAAGGCGGCCGTCAACGCGAACCGCAAGGCACGGGGCGAGTCCGAGCTCGATGCGATGGACTTCCTGAAGTTGCTGCGCGAGCGAGCCACGCTGGTCGATGTCGACGAGGCGCTGCTGCGGCGTCCGGTCAACGACGGTTTCTCGGGCGGCGAGAAGAAGCGGAACGAGATCCTCCAGATGGCGGTGCTCGAGCCCCGGCTCGCGGTGCTGGACGAGACGGACTCCGGGCTCGACATCGACGCGCTGAAGACGGTGGCGGCCGGGGTCAACGCGCTAAGGAGCGAGGACCGGGCATTCGTCGTCATCACCCACTACCAGCGACTGCTGAACTACATCGTGCCCGACCACGTCCACGTGCTCCTGGATGGGCGGATCGTCCGCTCCGGCGGCAGCGAGCTCGCGCACGAACTGGAAGAGAAGGGCTACGGCGGGTTCGACGGTGCGCGGGCAGAGGCCTGAACGGGAGGGATCGTGACCACCGGCGCCGACACCCGCATCGGTCCCTACCTGGAGCTCTTCGCCGGCCGCGGTGCCGGGGGGCCCGTGGGAGCGAGGCGGCAGCAGGCGATCGAGCGCTTCGAAGGGGCCGGCTTTCCGGGTTCGCGCGACGAGGAGTGGCGGCAGACGAACCTCGGCCCGATCCTGCGCGCCCGGCCCGTGCCGGCGGCCGGAGGGGCGCTGGGAGAAGGCGAGGCCCGGCCCTTCCTCTACCCCGGCTGCGACTCGATGGTGTTCGTCAACGGCCGCTATGCGCCGGCCGCTTCATCGCCGCCTGAGGGGATGACCGCATTCTCCCTCGCCGATCCGGCGGACGACGGCTCCGAGCTCCTCGCCGAGCACCTGGGGGCGAGCGTCGACGGTCGCGCTTCCTGCAGCGCCGACGCCGACGTCCATCCGTTCGCGGCGCTGAACACGGCGCTGTTCGAGGACGGCGTAGCGCTCGGGATCCCGGCGGGGACGGCGCTCGAGCGGCCCATCCAGGTGCTCTGGCTCAGCGCGCCGTCCGCGGACGCCGCGGCTGGAGACAACGGCGCCCCGGCCTCGATCGAGGTCAGCTTCCCGCGCCTGCTCGTCGTCGCCGGCGAGAACAGCCAGGCTTCCGTCATCGAGACCTTCGCCGCCGCCGACCCGGCGGCCGGCGGCTACTTCGTCTGCCCCGCGGCGGAGTTCGTTTGCGGCGCGGGTTCGGTGGTCCGCCACACCCGGCTGCAGGCCGACGCGGCCGGAGCGTTCCACCTCGGCTTCCAGCACGCCCGGCTCGACCGGGCCGCGGCTTTCGACTCCTCGTCCCTGGCCTTCGGCGGCGCCCTGGTACGGAACGACACGGTCGCCCTGCTGGACGGGGAGGGCGCGGACTGTACCCTCGACGGCCTCTACGTCCTCGCCGGCTCCCAGTTCACGGGCAACCACATGCGGGTCGAGCACCGTCAGCCGCACACGACCAGCCACCAGCTCTACAAGGGCGTGCTCGACGGGCAGGCCCGCTCCGTGTTCAACGGCCGCATCTACGTTCACCAGGCCGCCCAGAAGACGGACGCCAAGCAGACAAACCGCAACCTGCTGTTGTCCAAGGCCGCGCTGGCCAACAGCAACCCGCAGCTCGAGATCTTCGCCGACGACGTTCGCTGCACCCACGGCTCGACGATCGGCCGTCTCGACGAGGAGGCTCTCTTCTACCTGCGCGCCCGCGGCATCGGTTTCGAGGAAGCGCACGGCATGCTCGTCCACGCCTTCGCGCGGGAGGTCACGGACAAGGCGACGTTCGAGCCGCTGCGGCGGGACCTGGAAGCTCGCCTGTTCGCCAGCCTGAACGCCGTCCGGAGCAACGGGCAGGGCGGGTAGAAGGATGACGGCGCCGGCAGTCGCGGTCGAGAACGAACCGCGGGACTCCGCCGCGTTCGACGTCGAGCGCCTGCGGGCCTGCTTCCCCATCCTCGAGCGGGACGTTCGCGGCCACCGGCTGGTCTACCTCGACAACGCCGCCAGCGCGCAGCGGCCGGAAGTCGTGATCGACGCGGTCAGCGACTGCTACCGCACCTACTACGCCAACGCCCACCGCGGCGTCCACGCCCTGTCCGAGCAGTCGACCGACGCCTACGAGGCGGCGCGGGCCAAGGTGGCGCGGTTCATCGGCGCTCCGGACAGCCACGAGGTCGTCTTCACCCGCGGTACTACCGAGAGCCTGAACCTGGTAGCCCAGAGCTACGGCCGGCCGCACCTCAAGGCGGGCGACGAGGTGTTGCTGACCGAGATGGAGCACCACTCGAACATCGTCCCCTGGCAACTCGTCTGCGAGCAGACCGGCGCCCGCGTGCTCGCGGCGCCGATCACCGACGACGGCGAGCTCGATCTGGACCGGTTTGCCGGCATGCTCAACGAGCGCACGCGGGTCGTCGCGCTCGCCCACGTCTCGAACGCGCTCGGCACGGTCAACGACATCCCGGCCGTCGTCGAACTGACTCGTGCCCACTCGGACGCGGCCGTGGTCGTCGACGGTGCGCAGGCCGTGCCGCACATGGCGGTCGACGTGGCCGCGCTCGGCTGCGACTTCTACGCCTTCTCGGGCCACAAGATGTACGGCCCGGGCGGCATCGGCGTGCTCTGGGGCCGTCGCGAGTTGCTCGCGGCGATGCCCCCGTACCACGGCGGCGGCTCGATGATCACGCGGGTCACCTTCGAGCGCAGCGAGTACATGGTGCCGCCGCAGCGCTTCGAGGCGGGAACGCCGAGCATCGCACCGGCGATCGGCCTGGGCGTCGCGGTCGAATTCCTGGAATCGACCGGCCTGGATCGGATCGAACGGCACGAGCAGGAACTGCTCTCCCACACTATGGAAGTCCTGAATGATCTCCCCTGGGTTCGCGTGCCGGGCCACGCCTCGAAGGCCGGATCGGCCCGCGCTGCCGTCGTTTCGCTTGTGATCGACGGCGCCCACCCCCACGATGTGGCAACGATCCTCGATGAACAGGGGATCGCTATCAGAGCGGGCCACCACTGCGCGCAGCCGCTGATGGACCGGCTCGGCGTCCCGGCCACGGTGCGGGCCTCGTTCGGGCTCTACAACACCCACGAGGAAGTCGACCTGCTCGTCTCCGGCCTGCACGAAGTGCGGCGGATCTTCGGCTGAGCCGGCCTGGAGCTGCGCCGAACGCCATGTCCGATCTCCGCGATCTCTACCAGCAGGTCATCCTCGACCACTACCGCTCGCCCCGGAATTTCGGGGTTCTCGATCCGGCGACGGCCTGCGCCGAGGGCCACAACCCGCTGTGCGGCGACAAGATCAAGATCTACCTGCGGATGGACGGCGACCGTGTCGACGGCGCGACCTTCGAGGGCGTCGGCTGTGCGATCTCGACCGCCTCGGCCTCCCTGATGACGGAGGCCGTGCGCGGGCTGGAACGACCGCAGGCGGAGGCGCTGATCGCTTCCTTCCTGGCCCTGATGACCGGTGACGGCAACGGTGCCGCCGCTGTCGACCTGGGCAAGCTGGAGGTGCTGAGCGGCGTCAAGGACTACCCGGTGCGGATCAAGTGCGCGACGCTGGCCTGGCACGCGCTCCGGGCCGCGCTCGAGGGCGGGGACTCGGAAGCCGTAACGACCGAGTAGGCTGTACGGTCGACGGGAGGAAACGGACAATGGACGACATCGCCGCGAGCGGAGTCCAGGTGGACACGGCGGCCCTCGAGGCCCGCATCGTTGAGGCGCTCAAGACGGTCTACGACCCGGAGATCCCGGTCGACATCTACGAGCTCGGCCTGATCTACGACGTGCGGATCGATGAGAAAGCACACGTCAAGCTGCAGATGACCCTGACCTCGCCGCACTGCCCGGTCGCCGAGTCGCTGCCCGGCGACGTGGAGCGGACGGTTCGCGACGTCGAGGGCGTCGAAGACGCCGAAGTCGAGGTGGTCTGGGATCCGACCTGGAACCCGGCGATGATGAGCGAAGCCGCGAAACTGGAATTGGGGTTCTTCTGATGCGTAGCCTGTCCCTTGCCGCCGCACTGTCCACCGTGGCCCTGGTTCTTGCCCCTCCTGCCGCAGCAGCCGAACAGAAGGACCACGGCCTGCGGGGCGCGAAGCACCCGGAACCGGGCGTCCTCTTCGGCGGCCAGCCGAGCGAGGACCAGCTCAAGGCGATGGCCGCCGACGGCCTGTCCTTCGTCCTGGACCTGCGCGCCGAAGGCGAGAACCGGGGCTTCGACGAACAGGCTGCGCTCCAGAGCCTCGACGTTCCCTACCTGAACGTGCCGGTAGACGCGGAACGCCTCGAGCAACCCGAGACCTTCGAGCGCTTCATCGAAGCGATGGACAAGGCGGATGGCCCGGTGCTCGTCCACTGCGCCTCGGGCAACCGGGTCGGCGCCCTGTACTACGCCTACCTGGTCGCGGGGAAGGGTGTGGACCGGGAAGAGGCCCGCACCCGTGCGAAGGAGAACGGACTGCGAAGCGCCGCGCTCGAGAAGGCCGTCGACGGCTATCTTGATTCAAGGCCCTGAGAATCCTCGGCTCCTGACGGGCCGACGGCACCTCCGTCATGTTCTGGAACCGGTTGCGGCGCGCGGAGGAAGACGAGATGGCTGAGACCCCGGCGGCTCTTTCGGGGTTCGGCGCCAGGTTGCGGAGGAACCTGCCGTTCTTCGCGATCGAACTCCTGGTCGTTTTCGTCGGCGTCTACCTGGCCTTCCTCCTCGGCAACCGGCAGGAGGCCGAGCGCGAACAGGAGGTCGCGCTGAAGTACCGCGAAGCTCTGACCTGCGACTTCGAGATGCTCGTGGCGTCCCTGCACGGCGAACTGGAGAAGCTGCGGCAGCACGTCGCCGTCGTCCAGCAGATCGAGGAGGGGCTTCAGCCGAACATTCCGCTGAACGAGTTCTACTACCTGCACGACAATCAGGTCCTCCAGGCCGCTTTCGACAGCCAGAACTTCGAGTCGTTGGACAGCGGTCTGGTGCAGGCCATCGTGAGGGGCAGAGTCATGCTCATGTCGCTGGAACAACAGGTCGACCGGCTGAACGAGTTCACGACCGCGACTCTGGCGCCGATGCAGCGGGACGGCGACCCTCGCTATTACGACGACGAAGGCAATCTGCTCCCGCACCTGGAGGCGTATCCGCGGCTTGTCCGGGGGGCCGCGCGCGTGAACGCCGGGCTGCAGAACGTCCTGCGCGGGGACGCCCTTGTGAGCCTGCACCTCGAGACGATGGGGATCGATTTGAGTGACCTCGTGGGCTTCGATGCCGACGACCCTGACACCCCCGATGCAGTGAAGGATGCCGTGGCGCGCGCGGTCGAACTCGCCCAATTCGACGTGGAGAACCCGTGCTCCCGTAGCTTTGCCAGCTTGCGGGAGCCCTAAGCCGCGACGTGTATGCTTGGCGCCGCTTGACCGGCCCCTCGCCACGCCTTCGTCCGCCGCGCCCACGACCCACGAGAACCACGCGTCGATGAGTCAGGTCGAGGCCGCCGGAACGCCCGAGACCGGCGGGCCGCCGCAGCGTCAGCCACTGGATGTCGCGACGGACACGCTGCGCTTCCTCGCCGTCGACATGGTCGAGCGGGCGAACAGCGGCCATCCGGGCGCGCCGATGGGCCAGGCGGCGATGGCGGCGCTGCTGTGGACGAAGTACCTGCGCTTCGCGCCCGGGGATCCCCAGTGGCCGAACCGGGACCGCTTTGTCCTTTCCTGCGGCCACGCGTCGGCGCTGATCTACGGCCTGCTGCACCTGGCCGGCTACGACCTGAGTCTCGACGAGATCCGGAACTTCCGCCAGTACGGCTCCTTGACTCCGGGACACCCGGAGCACGGCCTGACGCCCGGCGTCGAGGTGACGACCGGCCCGCTCGGCCAGGGCATCTCGGCCGCCGTCGGCATGGCGATCGCCGAGCAGCTCCTCGCGGTGCGTTTCAACCGTCCGGGCCACGTTCTGTTCAACCACCGGACCTGGGTCCTGGCCAGCGACGGCGACCTGATGGAGGGCGTCGCCTCCGAGGCCTGCTCGATGGCCGGTCACCTGGGCCTCGGCAAGCTGAATGTGCTCTACGACGCGAACCGGATCACGATCGACGGCCCGACCGACCTCAGCTTCAGCGAGGACGTGCTCGGCCGCTACAAGGCGTACGGCTGGCACACGCTGTCGGTTGAGGACGGCAACGACATCGATGCTCTCGACGCGGCGTTCGAGGCGGCGCTCGCGGAGACCGACCGCCCTAGCTTGATCCAGGTTCGCACCCACATCGGCTACGGCAGCCCGAGCAAGCAGGACAGCGCCGCCTCCCACGGCGCGCCGCTGGGCGCGGATGAAGTGGTGGCGACCAAGGAAGCCCTGGGCTGGCCGCTCGAGCCCGAGTTCCTGGTTCCCGAGGCGGCCCGCGCGGCCTTCGCGCCGGCTGCCGACTTCGGGTCCGAGGCTGCGGCCGAGTGGCAGGGACTGCTCGGGTCCTACCGCGACGAGTACCCGGAGGCGGCCGCCGAGCTGGACCGCCGTCTGGCCGTCGGCCTGCCGGACGGCTGGCGCGATGCCCTCCCGCGTTTCGATCCCGACGCCGGACCGATCGCCACGCGTTCCGCCTCCGGGGTCACGCTCAACGCGCTCAAGGACCTTGTGCCCGAGCTCGCTGGCGGCTCGGCCGACCTGACCGGCTCGAACAACACCCTGCTCGAAGGCGAGGGCGACTACGCGGCCGGTTCGCCGACGCGGCACTTCCGCTTCGGCGTGCGCGAGCACGCGATGGCCGCGGCGATGAACGGTCTGGCCCTGTCGGGCCTGTTCCGTCCCTACGGCGGCACCTTCCTCTGCTTCCTCGACTACCTGAAGCCGAGCCTGCGGCTGGCGGCGCTGATGGAACTCCGGGCGATCTACGTCTTCACCCACGACTCCGTGTTCCTCGGCGAGGACGGCCCGACCCACCAGCCGATCGAGCACCTGGCGCACCTGCGCGCCGTGCCGGGCCTGGTCGTCGTCCGCCCGGCCGACGCGAACGAGACCGCCGCCGCCTGGGCCCTGGCCCTCGAGACGCCGGGCCCCTGCGCTCTGGTCCTGACCCGCCAGAAGCTCCCCGTGCTCGAAGCGACCGCCGACGGCGCGCTGGAGGGAGTAAGCCGCGGCGCCTATGTCGTCAGCGACTGCGCCGGCGAACCCGACCTGATCCTGATCGCCACCGGCTCCGAGGTGGCGCCAACGCTGGAGGCCGCGGTCGAACTCACCGCCGAAGGCCACGCCGCCCGCGTCGTCAGCATGCCGTCCTGGGAGGCCTTCGCCGCCCAGTCACAGGAGTACCGGGACGAGGTGCTGCCACCGGGCGTCCGCCGCCGGCTGGCCGTCGAAGCCGCGGCGACCCTGGGCTGGGAACGCTGGACGGGCTCCGACGGCGACGTCCTCGGCCTCGACCGCTTCGGCGCCTCCGCGCCCTACGGCGCTCTGGTCGAGAACCTCGGCATCAACGCCGCCGCCATCGCGGATCGCGCGCGGCAACTCCTCGCCGGCTGATCGTCGCCCACTGTCGGCCGGCTCTCTGGGCGGCGCTACGATGAGGGCAGGATGATCCGCTCGCTCGCCTCCGCTTTCGCCGTCGCGCTGCTTCCGGCGCCGATATCCGCTCAGACCGACACCCCGTCACCGCTAGTCGCCGCCCTGGACGCCGACGGCGATGGCACTCTCCTCGCGTCCGAACTGCCCGCCCAGGCCAGGCGCGTCCTGCTCTGGGCGCTCGACGCCGACGACGACGGCGTCCTCTCAGCCGAGGAACTCGACGCGATCGGCCGTGGCGGCGCCGGCCGCGGCCGCAAGACCCGGCGCGGCCCCGACAACTGGGACTTCTCCGAGGAGACCACGAACCGAGTCCGCATCGTCCGCAACCTGGAGTACGCCACCGGCGACGCCTACGCCGGCGGCCGCGGCAAGCTCGACCTTTACATCCCGGCCGGCGACGGCCCGCATCCCGTCCTGGTCTTCTTCCACGGCGGCGGGCTCTACAACGGAGACAAGTACAGCCTCGTCGACCTGGGACCGCGGTTCGGGTCGCTCGGCTATCTCGTCGTGGCGCCCAACTACCGGCTGTCGCCCGAGTACGCCTACCCCGCCTACATCGAGGACGCGGCTGCGGCGTTCCGCTGGGTCTGGGACCACATCCGGGACTACGGCGGCGACCCGGAACGGATCGCCGTCTCCGGCGGCTCCGCCGGCGGCCACATCGCGGCGCTGCTCTCCGTCGACGAGCGCTACCTCCGCGCCCACGATCTGGATCTCGGCAACATCCGTGCGTCGCTGCCCATCACCGGCCTGATGAACGCCGAACGCGCCGGCCGCGAACGCCACCTGTTGACCTGGCGTGCCGACCCGGAAGTCGTCCGCGAAGCCTCGCCGATCCGCTACGTGGCGCCCGACCTGCCACCGATGCTGATCACCGTCGCGGACGGGGACACCGAGACTCGCCGTACGCAGAACGTGGAGATGTTTGAGGCGATGGAGGCCGCGGGCGCCGAAGTCGAGTTCGAGTGGCTGGTCGACCGCACCCACAACTCGATCCGGCCGAACATGGCGAAGGAAGGCGATGCGACAGTCGAGCTGCTGCTCGACTTTCTGCGCCGCCAGGGACTGGCGCCATAGTCGGCTCGCTTAGGGCGGCAACAGCGCCGCGAACTCCTCGAACGGCAGCACCTCCACATCCTCGATCCGCTGCGGCCGATCTCCCAGATAGACGACGATCCGGCGCTTCAGACGGTCGGTCCTCTGCGCCAGAGAGCGGAAGCCGCGAAGCACGGACCGATCCGCGCGCCGGCCTGCCTTGACTTCGATCCCCCAGACTTCCCGGCCCACTTCCAGGACGAAGTCGACCTCGGCACCGTGGCGGGTGCGGTAGTGGTAGAGAGCCGCCTCCGGCCAGAGCGTTCCCAGTCGGCGTTGGAGCTCGTAGGCCACGAGGTGTTCGAGCAGCAGGCCGCGCTCGTCGTCGAGCGGACGGTCGAGCGGCCGGCGGAGCAGGGCATTCCGCACGCCGAGGTCGAACAGGAAGAGCTTGCCGTGGCGCACCAGCGACGATCGGTCCGAGCCGCTCCAGGCCGGGACGCGGAAGGCGACCAGAGTGTCCTCGAGGACATCCAGATATCGCCTCGCGGTCTCGTAGGAGATGCCGGCGTCCTTGCAGAGCGAGTTCAGGTTGAGGATGCGGCCTGAAGCGGCCGCCGCCAGGTCAAGCAGGCGGGCAAAACCGCCGACATCGCGCACCAGGGCCTCAGCCTGGATCTCGGCGCACAGGTAGGTGTCGACATAGCTCCGGAGATCGAGCGCGCGGGTCGCGTCGTCCGTCTCCGAGTAGATGCCCGGCAGACTGCCGTGGGCCAGCACGCGGTCCAGGTCGAAGTCTGAACCGAGTTCCGCGACAAGCAACGGATGCATGTAGTGAACGTGGATCCGGCCGGGCAGCAGGTTGGCCTGTCCACGCCGCAGCTTGCGGGCGCTCGAACCGGACAGCAGGAAGCGGAAGCGGGGCGGCCTCTGGTCGAGGAGCACTTGCACGGCATCGAGCAGAGCCGGAACTCGCTGCACTTCGTCCAGGAAGACGGTCGTTGATTCCTTCGGCGCGACGGCCAGCTCCCGGGACAGCCGTTCCGGCTCTGCTACGTAGTCCCGGAACGCCCCCGGTTCGGCCAGGTTGACGATCAGGTCCGGCTCAAGGGTCGCCAGCAAGGTCGACTTGCCGACCTGGCGGGGGCCGAGAACAAGGGCGCTACGCTGCGATGAGCGCAGAACCGGAGCCAGCACTCGCTCGTACATGCGGGTAAACTAGCCGTATTTTTACCCGGATGCAATAGATTTATGCCGAAACGGGCGGCCAGGGAAGTGCCGGCGCACCGTGGTCGCGGCTACTCCGGCAGGCTGAAGGCGATGTAGTCGCCCCCCGAGGGGCCGCCCGTACGCCCGCCGCCGGCGGCGATCACGACGTACTGCTTGCCGTCCACGCTGTAGACGGCCGGCGTCGCGTAGCCGGCTGCCGACAGCTTCGCTTCCCAGAGGATCTCGCCGTTCCTCGTGTCGTAGGCGCGGAACATCTCGTCCGGCGTCGCTCCGATGAAGATGAGACCCGACGCCGTGACCACCGGGCCGCCGTAGTTGACCGCGCCGAAGCCGAGGCCGGGATGCGAGGGATAGTCGCCGAACGGCACCTTCCAGGCGATCTCGCCGGTGGCGAGGTCAATCGAGTTGAGCGTTCCCCAGGGCGGTGAGTTGCCGGGCAGGTTCTCGTGGTCGCGAAGATAGACGTAGCCGCCGAGCGCGTAGGCGAGTTCGCCCCGGGGCTCGTCCTCCTCGGGCTCCGGCGACAGGATGTACGCCTCGATCGCGCCCAGCTCGATCCGGTTGAGGTGCGCGAAACCCTCCATCCGGCCGCTGCCTTCGCGAATGATCCGGCGCATCTCGCCGCGCGACAGGCGGTCGCCGACGCCGAGCAGGGGGCCGCCCATGTCGGTGCCCTCGAGCTTCAACCCGTGGCAGCGTCCGCAGTGAAGCGCGTAGGTGCCGTAGCGGCTGAAGCCGACGGGAACTTCGGTGAGGTTGAGAATGCCGGCGACGTCGTTCGCGTTGACGATCAGGTGGTTGTTGCCCGGGTCGAACGCCGAGCCGCCCCACTCGCCGCCGCCGTCATACCAGGGCATGAAGAGCACGGTGCCGACCTTCGGCGGCGCCCAGGGGCGCAGATCCCAGTCCTTGATCCGCTCCTTGACGAACGCCCGCGCTTCCGGGGTGCGGTTCGTGATCTCGAAGTCCTGGCGGCTGATGACCACCGCCGACATCGGCTGGGTCGGCGCCGTCACTTCGCCCGGCAGGGTGCTCGGAATCGGCGTCTCGATCTCGTGGATCGGGTACATCGACTCGCCGGTCTCCCGGTCGAAGACGTAGAGCTGCCCCGTCTTCGTCGTGATCGCGACCGCGTCGATCGTGCGGCCGTCGCGCTCGAGCTGGACCAGGGTCGGCGGCGACGGATTGTCCTTGTCCCAGAGGTCGTGGCGGACGACCTGGAAGTGCCACTTGAGTTCGCCGGTCCGCGCGTCCACCGCCACCAGGGCGTCGGAGAACAGGTTGTCGCCGAGACGGCTCGCGCCGTAGAAGTCGGGGGTCGCCGACCCGGTCGGCGCGAACACGATGCCGCGCTCTTCGTCCAGCGCCATGCCGGTCCAGACGTTGGCGCCGCCCGCGCGCTCGAGCGAGCCGTCGGCCCAGGTCTCGGAGCCGGCGTCGCCCGGCTTCGGAATCGTGTCGAACTGCCAGACCAGGCTGCCGTCGACCGCGCTGAAGGCCCGGATCGAACCCGGGTACGCGTTCGCGTCCTCGTTCGTCGAGAAGCCGAGGATCAGCTTGTCTTCGAAGACGAGTCCCGGCACGGTGACGAAGATGACGCCGGCCCGGTCGACGTCCGGCGTCACGTCGAGGACACCGCCGTCGCCGAAGCCCTCGACCAGACTGCCGTCGGCGGCGTCGAGCGCGATCAGGTCCTTGCCGTGGGTGTAGAAGAGCCGCCGGTCGGAGCCGTTCTCCCACCACATGAGACCGCGCTGGGCGTTGCCGGGAAGCTCCAGTTCGCTGCGCCAGATCTCCTCGCCGGTGGCGGCGTCGAGCGCGAAGGCGTCGAGATGGGGCGAGAGGGCGTAGAGCACGCCGTCGATGACCAGGGGGCTCGTGTACATCGTGGCGCCCGCCCCCCGGGGTTCGCCCGCGTCGTAGACCCAGGCGACCTCGAGCCGGCTCACGTTGTCCCGGTCGATCTCGGTCAGCGGGCTGTAGTGCCGGCGTCCGGAGTCGCCGAGGTAGACCGGCCAGTCTTCGTCGGTCGGGCCGCAGGCAGTGAGGAGGAGCACCGCCGCGACGGCGGCGGTCGGGTTCGTGGCGCTGGCGGATCGCATGGCGAGCAATCGTACTTGCTCGCGGAAGGCCGATCCCCGCCCGGGGCGCGTGTATCCTGAACGGAAGAAACCCGAACGATGTTCGAAGGGGGGTACCCGATGAAGAGACTCGTAATCTCCTGCTTTCTGCTGGCGACGGCTGCGACCGCCGCCGAGGATCCGCCCAACATCGTCCTCCTCTTCGCCGACGACCTCGGCTACGGTGCGATCTCGGCCTACGGCGGCGCCGGCATCCCGACTCCGCACATCGACTCGCTCGGCGAGGACGGCGTGCGCTTCGTCTCCGGCTACATGACCGCGCCGGTGTGCAACCCGTCGCGCAACGGGCTGATCACGGGCCGCTACCAGCAGCGCTGGGGCAAGGAACTGAACTCCCAGACCGTGCCGCCGATCGGCGCCGCCCGGGGGACGCTCGGCATCCACCACCGCACGATCGCCGAGGCGCTGAAGACCGCCGGCTACACCAACGCCGCGATCGGCAAGTGGCAGCTCGGCATGCGGCGGCTGCTGCATCCGCTCGACCGCGGCTTCGACTATTTCTACGGCATGCCGTCCGGCATGAACTACGTCGACCCGAGCTGGCCGGGCGCGCACGCGCTGGAGATGAAGCCGGTGACCCGCGGGAACCCGGACCGCATCGTGGCCATGTTCAAGGGCCGCGAGGAGGACGAGCTGAAGGAGTACCAGACCACCCAGCTCGCCCGCGAAGGGATCGGTTTCATCGACCGCAACAGGGACGAACCCTTCTTCCTCTACCTCGCCTTCTACGCTCCGCACGGCCCGATGCAGGTGATGGACGAGCACTACCAGCGTTTTCCGGACTTCGACGATCCGTACCGGCGGGTCTACGCCGGCATGGTCAGCGCCCTGGACGACGCGGTCGGCATGGTCCTCGCCAAGCTCGAGGAGCACGGCCTCACAGACGACACGCTCGTCATCTTCACCGCCGACAACGGCGCGATGAGCACCGCGGACACCGAACGAGTCCACAACAGCCCCCTGATCGGCCACAAGCGGAACCTGTACGAAGGCGGCATCCGGGTGCCCTTCCTGATGCGCTTCCCCGGCCGCATCCCGGCCGGCACGGTCTACGAGCACCCGATCAGCTCGCTCGACCTCTTCGCCACCTTCGCGAGTGTGGCGGACGTCCCGAACGTGGAGAGCTACCGGCTCGACGGGGTCGACCTCATCCCCTACCTGTCAGGGGAGACGGAGGGCGCGCCGCACGAGTATCTGTTCTGGCGCTCCGGGCCCAACGCGGCCGTCCGTCACGGCTCCTGGAAGCTGCTGATGGCCGGGGATCGGGTCCGCCTCTATGACGTCGACCAGGATCCCTCCGAGTCCGAGGACCTGTCCGCCGCCAACCCGGAGGTCGTCGCGAAGCTGAAGGAGGCGTTCGCCAGGTGGAGCGAGGAGATGCAGGACGGCCGCGAGGCACCGCCGGGTCGGCGGGTGACCACCGATTACAACGGCGACACGATCGAGTGGCACATCTGAAGCTGCTGCGCAGATTGGAAGTCCGTTTCTGTTTTGCACAGGCGAGCCGTTCCCACATGATGAGACGCCCTCTAGGGATCGGTGCCGGCGCGTTTGCCGCGCTGCACCTGGCCCCAGCGCTCGAGGCGCAGGTGGGTGGCTACGCCCGTCTCTGAATCGACCTCGAAGATCGCGATCTGCTCCTTGTCGCGGGTGCCGGCGAAGCGGTGGTCACCAATCGGCAGGGTCTCTCGCCCGGCGATGAGCAGAACGCCGTCCTTCACCGCGACGGGTAGCGGGCTCCGCCCGAAGTCGTAGATGCCGGCATAACGCGTCAACTCGTCCTCGTCCAGGTCCACGGCGGAATGGTCCGGCTCGGCCACGCCGAGCACGGCCCTCGCGATGCGGGCCTCCAGAGGGCCGGGTTCGCCGCAGTTGCAGTTGGCGAGAACCGTGACGATCAGGTCGTCGTCCGGATACCAGGAGAGCTGGCTGAGGAAGCCGTTGATGCCGCCGCCGTGCTCGATCTTGGGGCGGCCGGCCATCTCGCCGACGAACAGGCCGAGGCCGTAGCCGATCTCGTCGCCGCCGGGCAGGCGTCGCCGGGTCGTCATCGCCTCGAGCCCGTCCGGCCCGACGACCTCGCCGGTGCCGAGCGCCACGATCCAGCGCACCAGGTCGAGGACGCTGGAGCCCAGTGCTCCGGCGGCGAACGGCAGGTGCATGGACAGCGGCTCGTCGTTCAGCAGGACACCGTCCTCGACCCGGTAGCCCTCGGCGCGATTGGGCACGATCGGGTCGTTGTAGAGGTAGTGCGACTCCCGCATCCCGAGCGGCCGGAAGAACGTCTCCTCGAGGTACTCCGCGTACGACTTGCCGCTCGCCTTCTCGACCAGCAGACCCGCCAGGTAGTAGCCGGAGTTGTTGTACTGGTAGCGGTCCCCCGGCTCGAACTCGTAGGGCTCGGCCGAGAACAGCTCGATCATCTGTTCGTGGGAGAGGTCGAGCCGGCCCTGCTCCCAGAACGCCGGCATTTCGGTGTAGCCCTTGATGCCGCTCGTGTGATCGAGCAACTGGCCTGCCGTGATGTGGAACTCGCCGACCGGGTAGTCGGGGAAGTACTTCGTCATCGGGTCGTCCAGGGCGACCTTCCCGTCCTCGACCAGTTTCATCACCGCCGCCGCCGTGAACTGCTTGGTGACGGAACCGATCCGGTAGACGGTGTGTTCGGTTGCGGGCACCCCGTTCTCTACATCGGCCAGGCCGTAGCCGCGGGCCAGGATCAGCTCGCCGCGGTGCTGGACCGCGACCGAGATGCCGGGCGTCTGCGTGGCCTCCATCGACTCCGTGACCAATCCGTCGATCCGGTCGAGCAGGGCGCCGCGGTCGTCGCCGTCGGCCGCCGCCGGCACTGACAGCGATGTGAGAGCGGCGAGAAAGACGAGCCACGCAGTCGATCGGTTTCGCATGGTGTCGATCCTATGGCGCGCTACTCTGGGGAGATGCCCATGTCAAAGCCTCGAACGATCTTCCCGAAGCTCTCGGCCGCGACCGTCATCCTGAGCCTCACCGTCCTCGGCTGTACCGACACGTCGTTGTCGGTCAACGACTACGCCGAGGCCCCCGCGCCGGCGTCGCGCACGGAGGGCTACAACGAGCAGCGCAACGTCTACTTCGGCGATGTCCACGTTCACACCCGGTACTCCTTCGACGCCTACCTGCTCGGCGCCGAGGTCTCGCCCGATGGGAGCTACCGCTTCGCCAAAGGCGAGGCGATCGAGAACACCTTCGGCGACGAGATGAAGCTCCGCGAGCCGCTGGACTTCCTCGCCGTCTCGGACCACGGGTTCTTCCTGGGAGTGGTGCCGCTGTGGGCCGACCCGTCGACTCGCGTGGGCCAGGTTCCCGGCGCGGAGGCCTTCCACGGCGTGAACGAGGGGGACAACCGGCATCCGTACTCAGTGCAGATGCGCTCGGTCCTGTTCCGGCAGCGCTTCGGAAGCCAGATGCGTACCGACGGCGGCTTCCTGAGGGGGCAGCGGGCGCGGATGGCCAACCACCCGCAGGTGCAGTACGCCTCCTTCGACGACGAGGGCCACCGCACGGCCTGGGAGGATTCGATCCTC
>JAPPCR010000005.1:0-2500 GCA_028875725.1 Acidobacteriota bacterium | reverse complement strand
GCTCCGTGAAGGCCAACGGGGGGAAGTGAACCATCTCAGTACCCCTAGGAAGAGAAAGCAACATGCGATTCCGTTAGTAGCGGCGAGCGAACGCGGAACAGCCCAAACCAGGCGGGCGCCAAGCCTGCAAGCGTTGTCCGCCTGGGGTCGTGGGGCATCGCATGACTCCGTTGCAGCGGGGTCAGGGAGTGACAAATCGGTCGTCTAGTCGAAGGTTCCTGGAACGGACCGCCACAGAGGGTGACAGCCCCGTAGGCGAAAGGCGAGCGACTCCCGAGCGATGTTCCCAAGTACCACGGGACACGAGAAACCCTGTGGGAATTCGGGTGGACCATCACCCAAGGCTAAATACTCCTCTGCGACCGATAGTGAACCAGTACCGTGAGGGAAAGGTGAAAAGTACCCCTGCCTAGGGGAGTGAAACAGTACCTGAAACCGTGCATCTACAAGCAGTGGGAGCGCTATGGCCCGCCTCGGCGGGTCCCGCGCGACCGCGTGCCTTTTGCATAATGAGCCGGCTAGTTACCGTCGCTGGCAAGGCGAAGCGTCTTGCATAGCCGTAGCGAAAGCGAGTCTGAACAGGGCGATCCAGTCAGCGGTGGTAGACGCGAAACGAGGTGATCTACCCATGGCCAGGGTGAAGCTGAGGTAACACTCAGTGGAGGCCCGAACCAATGTTGGTTGAAAACGGCTTGGATGAGCCGTGGGTAGGGGTGAAAGGCTAATCAAACCTCGTTATAGCTCGTTCTCCTCGAAATAGCTTTAGGGCTAGCCTCGCGGATTGCATCGCGGAGGTAGAGCACTGGATGGACTAGGGGGCCCAAAAGCTTACCGAATCCAACCAAACTCCGAATGCCGTGAATGTGGACCGCGGGAGTCAGACTACGGGGGATAAGCTCCGTGGTCGAGAGGGAAACAACCCAGATCGCCAGCTAAGGTCCCCAAGTGTCAGCTAAGTGGGAAAGGATGTGGAGACGTCCAGACAGCCAGGAGGTTGGCTTAGAAGCAGCCATCCTTTAAAGAAAGCGTAACAGCTCACTGGTCAAGTGGCTCCGTGCCGATAATTCAACGGGGCTCAAGCTGATCACCGAAGCTGCGAATCCGACGGGCCTGCGGGTCCGGCGGATGGTAGAGGAGCATTCTGAGGGCGCTGAAGTCGGATCGTGAGAACCGATGGAGCGCTCAGAAGAGACCCTGCCGGCACAAGTAGCGACAAAGCAGGTGAGAACCCTGCTCGCCGTAAGTCTAAGGTTTCCTGAGGAAGGCCAATCCGCTCAGGGTTAGTCGGCCCCTAAGGCGAGGCTGAAAAGCGTAGTCGATGGGAAACAGGTCAACATTCCTGTACCGTTCCGCTCTCGTTATGACGATGGGGTGACGCAGGAGGATAGACGAGCCTACGATTGGAAGTGTAGGTTGAAGCGTGTAGGCGGGAGCCGTAGGAAAATCCGCGGCTCCGTAAACGCTGAGACGTGATCCCGAGGGCCTCGGCCCGCAAAGTCGTTGATTCCATGCTGCCAGGAAAAACCCCTAAGCAGAGTGCGGAGCGACCGTACCGCAAACGGACACACGTAGACGGGGAGAGAATCCCAAGGCGCTTGAGTGATCCCCTGTGAAGGAACTCGGCAAATTGACACCGTAACTTCGGGAGAAGGTGTGCCACCGGCGGTGATGAGGCTTGCCCTCTGAGCTGCCGGGGGTCGCAGTGAAATGGCCCAGGCGACTGTTTACTAAAAACACAGGACTCTGCTAAGTCGAACACGACGTATAGGGTCTGACGCCTGCCCGGTGCCGGAAGGTTAAGAGGAAGTGTTAGCGGGCCTTCGGGCCAGCGAAGCTCTGAATTGAAGCCCCGGTAAACGGCGGCCGTAACTATAACGGTCCTAAGGTAGCGAAATTCCTTGTCGGGTAAGTTCCGACCTGCACGAATGGCGTAACGATCTGGGCACTGTCTCCACAGGGGGCTCAGCGAATCTGTAGTACCGGTGAAGATGCCGGTTACCCGCATGAAGACGGAAAGACCCTGTGAACCTTTACTGCACCTTGGCAGTGATCCCTGATGCGTTATGTGTAGGATAGGTGGGAGGCTTTGAAGCCGGGACGCCAGTCTCGGTGGAGTCAATGGTGAAATACCACCCTTAGCGTATTGGAGATCTAACCTGGGCCCGTAATCCGGGTCGGGGACACTGTCAGGCGGGTAGTTTGACTGGGGCGGTCGCCTCCTAAAGAGTAACGGAGGCGCTCGAAGGTTCCCTCAGGCTGATTGGAAACCAGCCGCAGAGCGCAAAGGCAGAAGGGAGCTTGACTGCGAGACCTACAAGTCGAGCAGGTACGAAAGTAGGACTTAGTGATCCGGTGGTTCCGTATGGAAGGGCCATCGCTCAACGGATAAAAGGTACTCCGGGGATAACAGGCTTATCGCCGCCAAGAGTTCATATCGACGCGGCGGTTTGGCACCTCGATGTCGGCTCATCACATCCTGGGGCTGAAGCAGGTCCCAAGG
>JAPPCR010000004.1 GCA_028875725.1 Acidobacteriota bacterium | reverse complement strand
TTCTAGCCTGAATTCCCATTCTTGGGGAGAGGCATGACGCGAGACGGCCGCATTTTCTGGATTCCCCAGGCTCTCATTGGCTTGTCGCCGACAGTTCATCACATGATTGGTTCGCAGTAGTAACAATAATCGTAAGATCATTATGGAAGCCGCGAGCGTCGCCCGGCATGGCGGCGGCGGAATTCCCGCGCCGGTCGCCCCCGCGATGCATGTCCCCAGGTGGCTCTTGTCCCGGAAAACAACATGATCTTGCGCCCGGCCGTTCTTCAGCCACGTTCCCTTGACATCGACACCGCATCAGGCGGTTGACAGGGAGTGCCCATGATGATATTGTGACAATGTGTATTTTGTGCAGCAACGAAGATTATGAGCATCAAGGACGCCTTCCTCAAGCCGCAGAACCCGGCACAGAGACGGTACGAGGCCCTCAGGGCCCGCTATGTCGACGGCATGGACTGCAGGGCCGCAGCCGAGGCCTTCGGCTACAGCGTCGGGTCCTTCCGCAACCTCTGCTCCGCGTTCCGTGCCGATCCCGGCTGGGCCTTCTTCCAGCCGCCGCAGAGGCCGAAGGAGGCGCCGCCGCCGGGGATCGCGGCCACGCGCGGGCGCCGCAACGACCGCATCCTGGCCCTGCGCCGGGAGCGGCAGATGTCCATCCACCAGATCGTCGACGTCCTCGGCGCCGAGGGCTGTCCCGCCAGCCCGTCGACCGTGGCCAAGGTGATCCGCGAGGCCGGGCTGGCGCGGCTGCCCCGGCGCTCGGCGGCGGTGCTGGCGGACATCGTCGGCCCCGACGTCGCGCCGGTCGCCGACCATCGTGCCTTCCGCATCGAGGACGGCGCCTTCCGCACCCGCTTCGGCGGGCTGTTCGTCTTCGCCCCGATGCTGGTGGCCCTCGATCTCGACCGGCTGCTCGACGAGGCGGCCATGCCGGGGAGCGCCATGATCCCCGCGCCCGCCGCCTGGCGCGCGCTGCTCGCCCTCAAGCTCTGGGGCATCGGCCGGCCCGCGCAGGCCATGGCCGAGGTCTTCGATCCCGGCCTGGCGCTCTTCGCCGGCCTCAACGCCATGCCCAAGCGCTCGACGCTCACCGAATACAGCACGCGGGTCGACCCGCGCCGGCTGCCCGTGCTGATGCGCGCGTGGAACCAGGCCGTCCGCGACCAGGGCCTGCGTCCCGGCGCCTCGTTCGACCTCGACTTCCACACAATCCCCTACCATGGCGACCAGGCGCTGATCGAGAAGCACTACGTCTCCAAGCGCTCGCGCCGCCAGAACGGGGTTCTCGCCTTCCTCGCCCGCGACGCCGAGGCCCGCGTGTTCTGCTACGCCGACGCCACCGTCCGCAAGGACCGCCAGAACGACGCCATCCTCGACTTCGTCGCGGACTGGCTCGAGGAGACCGGCAGCCTGCCGGGCGAGCTGGTCTTCGACAGCCGCCTCACCACCCGCGCGAACCTGGCCGAGATCGACAGGCAGGGCATCGCCTTCCTCACCCTGCGCCGGCGCTCGAAGAGGATCATGGCCGCGTTCCGCGCGCGTCCCGAGGCCGACTGGCGCCGCATCCGCCTCGCCAACATCGGCCGCCGCTACCGCACGCCGCGGATCATCGACGAGACCATCCGCCTGCCGCAGTATCCCGGCGAGATCCGCCAGATCGCGATCGCCGGGCTCGGCCACGACGACCCGGTCCTGCTCGTGACCAACCAGATGCGGGCGCGGCCCGCCGACCTCGTCGACCGCTATGCGCGGCGCATGGTCATCGAGAACCAGATCGCCGAGACCATCGACTTCTTCCACATGGACGCGCTCTCCGCCGCCGTGCCCATGCGCATCAACACCGACCTCCAGCTCACCCTCATGGCGAGCGGGCTCTACAGGCTCCTGGCAGACAGGATCGGCAACGGGCAGAGGAGCGCGCGGGCAAGGACCCTGTTTCGCAGCTTCATCGACGCCACCGCAACCGTCACCGTTTCCGAGCACGCGGTGCGCGTCCGATTCGCGCGGCGGGCGCACAACCCGATGATGGTCAACGCCGGCTTCGCCGATGCCGAGACCGTCGTGCCATGGCTCGGAGGGCGGGCCCTGAAGCTCGAATTCGGGCCGTGAAACCCGTCATCCGTCACCGCTCCCCAAGGCATGGGAATTCAGGCTAG
>JAPPCR010000003.1 GCA_028875725.1 Acidobacteriota bacterium | reverse complement strand
AGTACCGTGAGGGAAAGGTGAAAAGTACCCCGGGAGGGGAGTGAAATAGTACCTGAAACCGTTGGTTTACAAGCAGTCAGAGCGTCGTCTCAACCGATGATCTTCGGATCGTCAATCAGAGATCGCGATGGCGTGCCTTTTGAAGAATGAGCCAACGAGTTACGGTATGTGGCGAGATTAACCTGTGAAGGGAAGTCGGAGCGAAAGCGAGTCTTAATAGGGCGTACAGTCGCATGCCGTAGACCCGAAGCCGGGTGATCTATCCATGGGCAGTGTGAAGCGGGGGTAAGACTCCGTGGAGGCGCGAACCGACCTAGGTTGAAAACTGGGCGGATGACCTGTGGATAGGGGTGAAAGGCCAAACAAACCCGGAGATAGCTGGTTCTCCGCGAAATGCATTTAGGTGCAGCGTTGTGCGTTCAACCATGGAGGTAGAGCACTGGATGGGCTAGGGGGCCGACAAGCTTACCAACCTCAGCCAAACTCCGAATGCCATGGTTCTAGAGCACGGCAGTGAGACCCCGGGGGATGAGCTTCGGGGTCGAAAGGGAAACAGCCCAGACCGCCAACTAAGGTCCCTAATTTCTAGCTAAGTGGTAAACGATGTGGGATTGCACAGACAGCCAAGAGGTTGGCTTAGAAGCAGCCATCCTTGAAAGAGTGCGTAACAGCTCACTGGTCGAGTGATCCTGCGCGGACAATGTAACGGGGCTAAAGCTAGAAACCGAAGTTGCGGATTTCTGCCATTAGGCAGGAGTGGTAGCGGAGCGTCGGGCTTGGAGCGAAGCGGCAGCGCAAGCTGACGTGGACTGAGTCCGAGTGAGAATGTTGGTATGAGTAGCGAGAGAGGGGTGAGAAACCTTTCCGCCGAAAGCCCAAGGGTTCCTGGGGAAGGCTAATCCTCCCAGGGTGAGTCGGGAGCTAAGGCGAGGCCGACAGGCGTAGTCGATGCACAACCGGTTGATATTCCGGTACCGCTGTGAACGCGTCCAGGCTTAACCGGTGTTGCTAAGGGGATGCCTGTCCCGGTAAGGGACAGGAGAAACCGACCCACACCGGAGCGGCCAGCAACGCGGGGACGCAGAGAGGTAGGTGAACCCAGGCGACGGTAGTTCCTGGGGTAAGCGTGTAGGGCGGGGCCCAGGTAAGTCCGGTCCCCATAAAGCCTAAGGCGTGATACCGAACCGCATGAGGTGAAGTCACTGATCCTGTACTGCCAAGAAAAGCCGCTAGCGAGCTTTCACGGCGCCCGTACCCCAAACCAACACAGGTGGGCAGGTAGAGAATACCAAGGCGATTGGGAGAACTATGGTTAAGGAACTCGGCAAATTACATCCGTAACTTTGGGATAAGGATGACCCTAGTAAAGTAATGGACTTCGCGTCCGGAGCTTGATTGGGTGGCACAAACCAGGGGAAAGCGACTGTTTACTAAAAACACAGCAGCGTGCGAAGTCGTAAGACGCTGTATACGCTGTGACGCCTGCCCGGTGCTGGAAGGTTACGGGGAGGGGTTAGCCGTAAGGCGAAGCTCTGAACCTAAGCCCCAGTAAACGGCGGCCGTAACTATAACGGTCCTAAGGTAGCGAAATTCCTTGTCGGGTAAGTTCCGACCTGCACGAATGGCGTAACGACTTTCCCACTGTCTCAACCATAGACCCAGCGAAATTGAAGTACGAGTAAAGATGCTCGTTAGCTACAGAAGGACGGAAAGACCCCGTGGACCTTTACTACAGCTTGATATTGGTGTTTGGTATGTGTTGTGCAGGATAGGTGGGAGACTGGGAAGCATGGACGCAAGTCTGTGTGGAGTCAACCTTGAAATACCACTCTGCTCATGCTGGGCATCTAACTTGGGCCCGTAATCCGGGTTGAGGACAGTGTCAGGTGGGTAGTTTGACTGGGGCGGTCGCCTCCCAAAGAGTAACGGAGGCGCCCAAAGGTTCCCTCAGCCTGGTTGGCAATCAGGCGTCGAGTGTAATGGCACAAGGGAGCTTGACTGCGAGACCGACGGGTCGAGCAGAAACGAAAGTTGGGCATAGTGATCCGGCGGTTGCGTGTGGAAGCGCCGTCGCTCAACGGATAAAAGGTACCCCGGGGATAACAGGCTCATCTTCCCCAAGAGTCCATATCGACGGGAAGGTTTGGCACCTCGATGTCGGCTCATCGCATCCTGGGGCTGAAGCAGGTCCCAAGGGTTGGGCTGTTCGCCCATTAAAGCGGTACGCGAGCTGGGTTTAGAACGTCGTGAGACAGTTCGGTCCCTATCCTCTGTAGCCGAAGGTGATTTGAGGAAAGCTGTCCCTAGTACGAGAGGACCGGGACGGACGCAGCTCTCGTGTGCCAGTTGTTCTGCCAAGGGCATGGCTGGTTAGCGACCTGCGGAAAGGATAACCGCTGAAAGCATCTAAGTGGGAAGCCTGTTCCAAGATGAGATCACCCACCGGGACAACCGGGTAAGGCCCGTGGCAGAACACCACGTTGATAGGCCGGAAGTGTACGCATGGCAACATGTTCAGCTAACCGGTACTAATCGGCCGAGGGCTTGGTTCTACATCACTAACTCGATGTCGAAACCGATGTTCGTGCTCGCTGTGGAGTTCTTGAAGCTCTGCCTCTTTGACAAGAACATAAAGGTTTCGGTGGCGATGGCGGTGGGGTCACACCCGTTCCCATTCCGAACACGGAAGTTAAGCCCACCAGCGCCGATGGTACTTGGGTGGAGACGCCCTGGGAGAGTAGGTCGCCGCCGGATTTCGCAAACAGCGGGGAGCCATTTGGCTCCCCGCTTTCGTTAACCGCTGATTCAGCGGCCAGCCACTACACTTTGGCGGTGTCTTCCGGCGGAGGTTCTGGTCGCAAGCCTCCCAACCGCCGGAGGCCACCTCGACAGCAGGCGTCCCAGAACCGTCGCAAGGGGGGGCCTCCATCGGGGGAAGATCGCCGGAGAGGAATGCCTCCTTCGGGGCAGGATCGTCGCAAGGGGGGGCCTCCTTCGGGGGAAGATCGGCGGAGAGGAAAGCCGCCTTCGGGGGAAGATCGCCGGAGAGGAAAGCCTCCTTCGGGGGAAGATCGCCGGAGAGGAAAGCCTCCTTCGGGGGAAGATCGCCGGAGAGGAAAGCCTCCTTCGGGGGAAGATCGCCGGAGAGGAAAGCCTCCTTCGGGGGAAGATCGCCGGAGAGGAAAGCCTCCTTCGGGGGAAGATCGCCGGAGGGAAAAACCACCTCCGCCCAAGGGACCGCGCCACATGGGCTCGGTGGCCCGGAAGGGTGCGGCCAAGATCCACGAAGAGCCTCTGCCCGTCCCCGACGAAACCCCGCCCGACCCAGATCTGACACCCGAAGAGGCCGAAGAAGCCCGTCTGAGAGCAGAGCGACGGGCGGCTCGGCAGGCGCGCACCAAGCAGCTTCGGTCAGAGGCCCGAGAGGCGGTCGAGCGGGGCAATCTCACCGAGGCTCCAGCCGCCAAGCCAGGCAAGCAATCGCGGGGCCGTCGGCGCACGCCGCTGTCGGAGAGCGGCTCGCCATCTCAGTCCCAGAAGTTGGAGGAGGCAGTCGGCCAACGAATGGCGGTGACGCTCCGACAGCGGCTTGAGCGGGCCGAGGATGCCTATGAGCAAGAGGACTACCGAAGGGCTTGGCGGTCACTGGACGGCATGACCAAAGAAGCTCCCAAGGTTCCCGAGATAAGGGAGCTGGCTGGGTTGACCCTTTACCGGTTGGGCCGGTGGGATCTGGCCGCTCGAGAGCTGGAAGCCAACCGAGAGCTCACAGGGCGAACCGATCTCCATCCGGTGTTGGCCGACTGCTACCGGGCCCAGCGCCGGTGGACCGATGTAGAGCTGATTTGGGCCGAGCTGCGGGCCTCGGGGGAGAGTTCCGCAGTGCTGGCCGAGGGCCGAATCGTTGCCGCCGGCGCACTGGGCGACCGGGGGGAGCTGACCGAGGCCGTTCGCCTGCTGTCCGTTGATTTCCAGCTGCCCCGGCGGGCCAAAGAGCACCACCTCCGCCAAGCCTACGCGCTAGCCGATCTGTGCGAGCGGGCCGGCGAAATACCCCGGGCTCGGGAGCTGTTCGGCTGGCTCCGCGACCAAGACGAGCTCTACGTGGACGTGGCCGAGCGTTTGGAAGCTCTTCGTTAGCGAAATACCCCTGGGGATGCCCCTGAGGGATTCTGTCCGCCGGTAAGGTGAGAACAGTCGGCAGTTTGTTCGAAGGAGTAGGCGATCGTGGACATCGAAGGACTGTTGGGCGACGAGGCTGAATCGCTCTTATCCCATGAATCCAAGACCATTCCCCGCGAGGATTTGAGCCTTCCCGGCCCCGACTTCGTGGACCGGGTTATGGCCAGCACCGACCGCTCTCCCCAAGTGCTGCGCAACCTCCAGTCACTGTTCGACCACGGCCGGCTGGGCGGCACCGGCTATGTATCCATCCTGCCGGTGGACCAGGGAATCGAGCACTCAGGCGCGGCCTCATTCGCCCCCAATCCCCGGTACTTCGATCCCGCGGGAATCGTGGAGCTGGCCATCGAGGGAGGCTGCAACGCGGTGGCTTCCACGTTCGGCGTTCTGGGGGCCACCTCCCGTCGTTTCGCCCACCGCATTCCCTACATCGTCAAGCTCAACCACAACGAGCTGCTGACGTACCCCAACAAGTTCGACCAGGTGATGTTCGGGTCGGTGGACCAGGCCTACGACCTGGGCGCGGCCGGCGTGGGGGCCACCATCTATTTCGGCTCAGAGGAGGCCACCCGCCAGATCCAGGAAGTGGCCGAGGCCTTCCACCGGGCCCATGAGCTCGGACTGTTCACCGTGCTGTGGTGCTATCTGCGGAACTCCGAATTCAAAGTGGACGGCACCGACTACCACGCCGCGGCCGACCTCACTGGCCAGGCCAACCACATCGGGGTGACCATCGAGGCCGACATCATCAAGCAAAAGCTCCCCGAGAACAACGGGGGCTACACCGCCCTCGGGTTCGGCAAGACCCACAAGCTGGTGTACGACGAGCTCACCACCGACCACCCGATCGACCTCACCCGCTGGCAGGTGGCCAACTGCTACATGGGCCG
>JAPPCR010000002.1 GCA_028875725.1 Acidobacteriota bacterium | reverse complement strand
GTTCCTCGTCCACCGCCATGCCCGCGAACCCGTTGTAGGGCGGATTGCCGAGGATGACGAGGATCGGAGTGTCCTGCTTCACCGATTCGGCGAGATCGCGCTCCTCCTCCAGTTCCGGGAACGGCAAGGGCTTGGTCGTGCGCGGCTCCCAGCCGGTCAGCGCGTTGGTGAGGAACACCCCGGCGCGCTCCGATCCGTCCTCCGCCAGCGGCGCGCCCAGATTCTGCATCGTGAGGCCGACCTGCAAGTGTGCGACCACGAACGGCGCGGGCATGATCTCGAACCCGAACACCCGCTCGGTTGCCGCCTTCCTGACCGCCGCGCCAGCGAGCGCCCCGAGGCCATGCTCGCCGAGATTGCCCGCGATCCGGCGAAGCACCTCCGCCAGATAGGCCCCCGTTCCGCAGCACGGGTCCAACACATAGACGTTCTCCGCCGCGAGGCCGGTCGGGATCCCGAGATCGTCCTTCAGCGCCTTGTCCACGCGGGCCACCATGTAGCGGACCACCTCGGTCGGCGTGTACCACACGCCCAACTGCTTGCGGAGCGCCGGGTCGAACGCTTCGAGGAACGGCTCGTAGAAGTACGGCACGGCCTCGCCCTCGTTGAACCGCGAGAAGAATGCCGTCCGGTCCACCCGGTCGAGCGCGGCCGATGTCCAGTCCAGCACTTCCACCAGCCCAAGTGGCTTCAACCGTCCCGGATCGGCCAACTGCATGAACAAGGCTCGCAGCACCGGAGCACGCAGGTGCCAGACCTCCTCGCGCCAACGGAATCGACGCGGACTGTAATGGTCCTCGAACAGCGGTCCGTTCGTCTTCTGCTCGTGGCGGGACCACAGCACCCATGCGGAGAAGATGCCGTAGAACAGAGTCTGGATCAGGGTCGAACGGAAGAAGCGCTCCCCGCGCTCGCCCTCGAACCGAATCCCGAGCGCTTCCTCCATCGCTGAGCGGACAGCCAGAAGCGATGAGACGTTTCCCGCCGCCTCTACGCGAGCCAAGCCGTCGCGAGCGTAAGAGGCCAGCAGCCACGCCAAGTCCTTCGGCTCGGCCAGGGCGGCCCGGTGCGAAAGCACCCGGGCCAGATACTCGCCGAGACCCGCGCCAACCTCGCGGGCGAAGGCGCGGGGCGTTTCCACGTTGCGCCAGAAGTCCTCGGCATCTTCGGTCAGCGTGAAGGTTTCGAGCTTGGCGGGGCTGCCCTCCGCGTCCGCGCCCACCAAGACGAAGTTCCGTAGATTCGTGACGAGCACCAGACGGTAACGGCCCCAATAGCGGCTTACCTGCCCGGACCCCGCCGTCAACCACGCATCGTCGCCAACGCCCTTGACCTCGACGACGCCACGCTCGGGAACCTGCCCCGGCCTCGGACGGCCCTTCTGAACCTGCCTCGCCGTGTAGAGGGCAAGGTCGGGATGCCCGGCCCCCTGATCCGCCAGTTCCTGAACGCAGAACACCTTGGGCTTGAGCGTGGCCCCGACCGCGCGCAACAAGCCCTCCAGCGCCGGATAGTACGAGCGCTCCGCCGTCGCGCCGCCAGATGCGCGCACGCGCCGAAGATCGGCGAAGTACGCCTCCACGGCGGCAACCAGCTTCTTGTTCGGTCCGGCCATCGTGTCTTCCCAGCGATTCGGCCACGCCTCCGTGTGAGGCTGCCGTCCGGCAATTCAAGGAAGATACCATGTCGCGCGGGTTCGCGGCGGTTCGGGCGGAGGGCTTTATCCGCCCCGGTCCGATGCTCCGACGTCGGACCAGAAAAGCTGGGGTCGAAGGGGGCGCAGCCCCCTCGCCAGCTCCGCTCGGGGACGCGCGAAGCGTGGCCCCAGCGGGTGGGCTGGCTCAACTTCCTTAGCAGCGCACAACGAGCCCGCAGGCCGCGCCCATGAATGGGGTCGGCTCGCCGCGCTGCATCCGCCCTTGGACGAGAACAACCCGATCACGCGCCTCGTCGGAGAGCGGTCCGTCTTTATCGGTGCCGGTTCTCCCGATTGGCAAGGCCAGCCCGTCCGCCTATCATTCGACTTCTGATTTTCCCACCAACTACCGAGCGCGCCGAATGATGACGACCCGAGCCCTCCCGCTTCCGTGTGTATTGATCGCGGGAGCCTTGGGTTGCGGTGACGACTCCGGGCCGGTAGTGGCCGAACCGGACATCCCGCTGACCGCGACGACCGAGGAGGTATTCA
>JAPPCR010000001.1 GCA_028875725.1 Acidobacteriota bacterium | reverse complement strand
GACGCTTCGACTACCTGCTCATCGAGTCCACGGGGATCTCGGAGCCCATTCCCGTCGCGCAGACCTTCACCTTCGAGGACGAGAACGGCGTCAGCCTGAGTCAGGTTTCGCGCCTCGACACGATGGTCACAGTCGTGGACGCGGCGAGTTTCCTGCGGGACTACAACGCCGCCGAGGCACTCCAGGACCGCGGCGAATCGCTGGGCGAGGAGGATGAACGGACGGTGACCGACCTGCTCATCGACCAGATCGAGTTCGCGGATGTCATCGTGCTCAACAAGCTTGATCTCGCGAGCACCGATCAGGCTCTCGAAGTCGAGGCCATCGTAAAAGCGCTCAACCCCGGCACGGAGATTCTCGGAACGACGCACGGACAGGTCCCGCTCGAACGCGTGCTCGACACGGGCCTCTTCGACTACGAAAAAGCGGCGGGCTCCGCCGGCTGGATTCGAGAGCTCCAGGGCGAGCACACGCCGGAGACCGAAGAGTACGGGATCTCGAGCTTCACGTACCGGACGCCGCAGCCGTTCGACGCCGAGAAGCTGTGGGTGTTCCTGCACGACGACCAGAACTGGGTCGGCGTGCTCCGCTCGAAGGGCTTCTTCTGGGTCGCCGCCGACCATCGCGTCGCCTACGAGTGGGCTCAGGCCGGCGGCGTCAGCGATGTGAAGCCCAGCGGGATGTGGTGGGCGGCCGTGCCTCGCCAGCACTGGGTGCACCCCGAGGGTCAGCGACCCGACCAACAGCCGGGCTGGCATCCGCGCTTCGGCGACCGCGCCCAGGAGCTCGTCTTCATCGGCCAGCGCATGCAGGAAGCGGCAATGCGCGCCCGCCTCGACGCATGCCTGCTCGACAAGCGCCTCGCCGACGCCGCCAGCAAGGCCTGGGCAGAACTCCCGAACCCGTTTCCGAAGTTTGCCGTGGCCGAGGAGTCAGCATGACCGAAACCGCCCCATCCGTCCTGGCCAAAGAGCCACCGACGTCGCACGGCGCCTCGCGGTCACTCGTGCTTGCCCGGAAGCCGGCTTGGCTCGGAACGGTGTAGAAGGACCACTGCGTCAAAGGACATGACGAGGTTCCAGTACTCCCAGCCATCCGGATAGGCCTGCAGTGCGCCGAGTCGCGCTTGCCTCAGCGGTGCGCGCAGCGCTCGAAGGTCGAACAGTGTCCAGTCTGCCACGGCGGCGGAGCGAAATGGCCGTAGCGCTCTCTGTTGCTCCCAGGTGCAAGGTCTGGGAAAGTCACCGGGAGACTTATCATCCCGGCAGTTGATGATCGCAAGGTTCAGCATCCCTGTTCGCTCGGCGATCGCCAGTTCCGCGACGAAGTTCGCGAGTGTAGAGGAACCGAAGTCGGGCATCAGCCCGCGGGCGGCATGGTAAGCGCCGAGCCGGAGCATCACGCGCGGCTTCGGCTCCCCTTCTTCCTTCGCAGCCCGGTACTGGCGCAGAAACAGCTCCTTCTTGAGGTTCCGGCCCGTGGTTTCCTCGGGAGCGGCAATTCGCCAACGCAGCGCATCGAGTATGTAGTGCAGCTCGGTCTCAGGCCTGGCTCGCGTCTGTTGTATGACTTGCTCGATGGCATCGCGGAAGGCACCAGTGTTGTAGTCGCCGCTTCTCTCCGCAGCCTCTACCTGCTCCAACAGGGACTGCACCGCCCGTCGCCTGGCGGGCCGCTGCGACAGCTCCGCCAGCCTCTTCAGCAATGGAGCCGCTCGATACTCGGCATCCAAGCCCCAGATCAAGGGAGTTGCAGACTGGCGATGCGGGCCGCTGACGCTGCCAAGCAGCTTGTAGAAGGCAACGTCCTCCTCCGAGATCGGCGGCACGCTGTTGTTCGGCAGACGAGGCCAGGTTGCCCCCTGGAAGTGTGAAAGGGCCTGTTGATCCGAGAATCTTGCGAACTTGTCGAGCCTGTCGCCGAGCCAGGGGCCAGCTTCGATCGCTACGTGTTCGTAGCCCAAGGGAACGAGTTCCCGCCAAAGAGCGCCAACCAGAATCGGAACCTCCCGGACATCATGTTCTTCGCCGATGAACACAAACTGGGCTTCGGCCGCCTCGGCGCGAAACCACTCTTTCGCAGGCCCTTCGAGCTCTCCCTCAGCACTCAGGGCCACCTCGAAGGCGCTCTGTTCCAGATAGGCGGCGACCGTCTCGTGAATTCCCGGCTCCGGGCCATCCTGAGCTGCGGCGGCTCCGCAGAACGCGAGAAGGCTCAAGAGTCCCAGCAAGAACCGCACAGGCGCCTCGTGAACGTCCCCTGGACCCTCCGCCGTGCCCTCGGCAGGCGGGTGTGCTCGTCGCCCCTACTCGCCGCCGCCGGTGGAACCGGCGGAGCCGCCGGCCAGGATCGCCGCCGCGTCTTCCGGCTCGACGTAGGTCCAGGCCAGGAACGGTGCCATCATCTCGTCGATGCTCTGGGCGCCCCAGTCGACCGCCCGGCCGATGTTCAGGAAGGGGTACTCGTCGAGCTTGGTCTCCGAGTTGTCGTAGACGGCTTCGATCTCGACCCGCGTACCTGCCGGAAGCACCTTGGGCTCCCGGTAGATGTAGTTCGTCTGCCAGCTGTAGTCATACTCCGGCACGTCGAGCAGTACCTCGGTGCCGCCATCGGGGTAGTACGCGGTGTACTTCATGCTCTGGCCGCGGAAGTGCATGTGCGGATGGAGCGACAGCAGCACGGTGTCCTTCTCGAAGATCCGGGACGATCCGACGCGCCAGTTTCCGTGGCCCGGCGGGATCTCGAAGGCGCCGGCGCCGATCGTGTTCCAGGTCACCTTGTGCTTGACCTCGGCGCCGACCGGGTGGAACCTGAAGGCGACCGCCGAACGGTCGTAGCCTCCGGAGCCCGGACCGGGTTCCTTGTGGTAGTGGACGTTGAGGCGCACGACCATGCCGGCCCGCAGCAGGTTGCCGAAGCCCGGCGGGTAGATCGTCGGGTCCTCGCCGGCCGCGATCGAACCGAGCGAGAAGGTGTTCTCGGAGAGCACGTCGACCTCGCCGTCCTCATTCGGGATCAGCGCCCGGCCCGTGATGTGATGGACGAATTCGGCGTCAGGCTGGTACTCGATCGCCTGCAGCCAGCGGGGTTCGGGAAGCATCTCCTCGGTCAGCGTGATGAAAAAGTTCGGCTGCTCGTCCTCCACGTCGTCGCCCACATAGTAGGGCTCCTCCATGTAGACGATGAGGTCCGGCTTGCCGATCAGGAAGCCGCCCGTGTCCTCCCACTCACGGGGCGCCGGCCCCTTCGACGGATCGCCCTTGGGTGCGCCGCGCTTCGCCCAGGCCACGACCGTGTCGATCTCCTCCTGGTTGAGGGTCCGCTCGTTCAGGAACACGCCGGCCGTGTGATCCGTCGCGTCCCAGGGAGGCATCTCGCGGCTCTGCACCAGGCGGGCAATGGAACGGGCCCACGGCCGGACCTCTTCGTAGGTCATCAGCGACATCGGCGCCACCATGCCGGCCACGTTGTCGCCGCCCGGGCGATGGCAGGTCTGGCAGTTCTCCTGGAAGATGGCCAGCACGTCCTCGTGGAAAGTGACCGCTTCTCCACTGTCGGCGGCGACCGCCACGGAAGTCAGTCCGAGCGTGCCAAGAACGAGAAGTGCAGCGATCGAGCGGTCCATGCGCGCCTCCAGCTTCCAACCAGTTGTTCCAAGTCGGCGGGCGAACTCTAGCAGCTAGCTGGCCACTCACTCAGTCCCACACGCCCTCCGGGATCGGTTTTGCCTCGACCACCTCCACCGCCACCTTGTCCGGCCCCATGACGAAGAAACTCCGCATGTCGAACTCCGGCCGGTACGTGATCGGCTCGACGATCTCGACGCCGGCCGCCTGCAATCGCTCGAACACGGGTTCGATGTCGCGGTAGGAGAAGGCGAAGTGGTCGATCACCCGGCCCTGCTGGGGCTCCGTCTCGAGCAGCGGCGACGCGTCCTCCGGCCACCAGGGCGCCAGCGGCTCGTAGTCCGGCAGGTTGTAGATGATGAAGGTCACGTTGTCGGTGCGAAACGCGTTGAACCAGGCCCGGTGTTCCCGGTGGAACTCCTCCCAGGTCGCGAACTCCGCATCCGGACCGACCGGCCGGGGATTGCCCTCGGCCGTGCGCCGCGCCGGCAGTCCGAAGTGCCGTTCGTACCAGGCCGCGGTCTCGTTCACGTCCGCCGCGAACAGATGGACGTGGGCGAAGCGGTGGTGGCCCATCGTGTTCACCTCGATCATCTCGCGGTCCGGTCCGTTGACGTAGATCACGTGACCCCGGCCCAGACGGTAGATCGGCGTGTGGATGTCGACTCCACGGGACACCAGCCAGCGGTACTGGCTGGGCAGGTCGACCCCGCCCCAGCCGAAGTGCCAGATGCCGCTCCGCTGGCTGCCGTCCGGCGGCTCCTCGACCTCGTTGAGGAGGATGAAGGAGTGCCCCGTGAACAGTGCGTCCGCAACCCCTCGAAACTTGATCGGAATCGCGCCGAACGTGGTCCGGTAGAAGTCGATCGAACGCTCGGCATCGGTCACGTTCAGACGGATGTGGTGGAAGCGGGCCGGTTCGACCGGAGCGCCCGTTTCCTGGGCCGCGAGCGGCACGGCCACGGACACCGCCACGAACGCACAAAGGGGTAGCCCCCAGAAGCCCAGACGCCGGCTTCTGGCCGGCGTCAAGGAGTTGCTCCCCCGAGCAGCTCGGCCAGTTCGATCTTCGCCCCGTCCGGCCCCTCGATGAAGGCGATCCGGTGCCCTGCATCCAGCACCCGCGGCTCTTCGACGAAACTCACGCCGTTGGCGCGCAACCTCTCGAGCCACGGGTCGTACTCCGTGGTGTGCCAGCCGATGTGATCGACCACCGTGCCGTCGGTGCCGGTCAGTTCGCCGGCCGCCTCGACGTGGCGAGCCGGCGCCAGGATCTTTCCGCCGGCGACGATGCCCGGGACCGCCAGCGAGACGACGAAACCGGGAGTTGTGACTCTCTGAGAATCGAGGCGCATGGGAGTCCTCCGGCGCTTGTATGATTTGCAAAGCGGCAAACGGCAGCGTACCAGTCCGACGGAGTACAACTGCCATGAACACCACGAACAGAAAGGCCGGAAGAGCGACGCTCGCAGCCTGCGCGCTGTTCCTTCTGTGCCTGGCGGGTGTCGGCTGCCGCGGCGACGGCGAGGACGGAGCAGCCGGCCGGACGGAAGCGTCCGGCGCCGCTTCGACCTTCCGCAGCGAAACCGCACCGACGACTCGCGTGCGCCGCGGCCAGGTCGACGCCCTGGTTACGGCCTCCGGCTCCGTCGTCGCGCCTCGGCTGACCGAGCTCGGGCCCGAGGTCTCCGGACGGCTCTCCGCCGTCTACTTCGATGTCGGCGACCAGGTGGCCAGGGGCGACATCGTGCTGCAGCTAGATCGAGGACCGTTCGAGACCAACCTGAAGCGCGCGCGCGCCGGTCTGGCCCTGGCTCAGGCCGAGGCCGCCCAGGCCCGCCAGGAGCTGGAGCGGGTCCAGCGCCTCGCCGAGCAGGAGGTCGCCCCACCCCAGCAACTCGACCAGCAACTGACTCACCTGGCGGTGGCACGGGCTCGCGTCGAGCAGGAACTCGCCGCGGTCGAGAGCGCCGAGCAGGATCTCGTGCGAACCGCGGTGGTCAGTCCCTACCACGCCCACGTGGTCGAACGGGAGCTCCACGAAGGGGCGATCGTCGGCCCGGGTTCGGTCGTCGTCACGATCCAGGAGCAGACGGGCTTCGCCGCCGAGCTCGACGTGCCCGCCGCGGCGGCGGCGCCGGTCCAGGTCGGCGACCCGGCCCTGTTGATCGTCGAGGGCGCGGCCGCGCCTTTCGAGTCGCGGATTGCCTCGGTGAACGCGAGGATCGACCCCGAAAGCCGCACCTACCGGGTGCGGGCGCCGGTTCCGGGCGAAGTACCCGGCGCCAAGGCGGGGGCCTTCGTCCGCGCCGAGATCAGGCCGCGGACTCCCGGCGGCGCCGTGATCGTCGAACGTACAGCGGTGCTGAACCGCGATGGCCGGGCCTACGTGTTCAGCGCCCAGGCCGGACGCGCACGCCGGATCGAAGTGACGGTCGGGGCGACCGGCCCCCGCTGGGTCGAGATCAGGAGCGGCGCCGAGCCCGGCGACGCTGTGATCACGGGCCCGCTGATCGAGCGACTGGCCGATGGTGCGCCGATCTTCGCCGCCGAATCGCCGCCCGGGGGCGATGGCGGGAACTCGCCCCTCGCCTCGCTCCCAAACGTCCCTTGAGGCATCCATGCTGAACCTGCCGCTGCTGTCGATCCGCCGGCCGGTCTTCGCCTTGATGCTGAACCTGGCCCTGGTCGTTCTGGGCCTGGTGTCGCTGAACCGGCTCAACGTCGACCTGAACCCGGACGTCGAGGTTCCCTTCGTCACCGTCACCACGGTCCTCGAGGGAGCGTCGCCGGAGACGGTCGAGACCGAGGTCACCGACCTCCTCGAGGAGCAGATCAACACGATCGAGGGCATCCGGGACCTGAGTTCGGTCTCCTCGGAAGGGGTCTCCCAGGTCTTCGTCGAGTTCGAGACGGACTACGACGTGGACGTCAAGGCGCAGCAGGTACGCGAGAAGGTAGCTCCCGTGCGCGCCGAGCTGCCGCTCGACGCCGAGGATCCGGTGGTCATCCAGCTCGATCCCGACGCGACGCCGATCCTCTCCGTCATGCTGGGCGGCCCGCTTTCCGTCCGCGAGCTGTCGGAGATCGCGGAGAACATGGTCAAGGACCGGCTCGAGCGCCTGCCCGGCGTCGGCAGCATCGAGATCATCGGCTCGCGCCGCCGCGAGGTGCGGATCTGGCTCGACCCCGTGCGGCTCGCCGGCTACGGGCTCTCGATCGACGATGTCCGCTCCACCCTGCTGCTGGAGAACGCCGAGACGGCCGGCGGCCGCGTCGAGGGCCGCGAACGCGAGTGGACCGTGACCACCTCGGGCCGCGTGAAGCGGGTCGAGGACTTCGGCGCCCTGATCGCCGCCGAGCGCGGCGGCCGTCTCGTCTACCTCCGGGACGTCGCGAAGATCGAGGACGGTCTGGCCGAGGAGCGCTCCCTGGCCCGCTTCAACGGGCAGCGGGGAGTATCACTGGAGGTCCGGCGGCGCAGCGGGACGAACACCGTGGCCGTCGCCGAAGCGGTTCGGACGGAAGTCGAGGCCCTGCGGCCCAACCTGCCGCCCGGCATGGAGGTCCTGATCACCCGCGACATGGCGGTGTTCATCGAAGACTCGATCTACTCCGTCTTCTCCAACATGCTCTGGGGCGGCCTGCTCGTGGTCGCGGTCGTCCTCCTGTTCCTGCGCAACCCGAGGTCGACCCTGATCTCGGCGCTGGCGATCCCCTCCTCGGTCATCGCGTCGTTCACGTTCTTCTACCTGGCGGACTTCACGCTGAACGTGATGACCCTGATGGCGCTGTCCCTGGCGATCGGCGTCGTGATCGACGACGCGATCGTCGTCCTGGAGGTGATCTACCGGCGGATCGAGCAGGGCCTGGGGCGCCGAGAGGCGGCGGAGGTGGGCGCCAGCCAGGTGACGCTGGCGGTCATCTCCACGACCCTCGCCCTGTGCGCCGTCTTCGTGCCGATCGCGTTCCTGACCGGCACCGTCGGCCAGTGGTTCTACGAGTTCGGGATGGTGATGGCGATCGCCGTCTGCGTCTCGAGCGTGTTCGCGCTGACCCTTACGCCCATGCTGGGCAGCCGGGTGCTGACGGGTCGCCAGGGGAGGGATCCCGTCAGCCGGGTCCTGGGCCGGGGCCTCGACGCTCTCGACCGCTTCTACCAGGCAGTGCTACAGCGCGCTCTCGGCCATCGCCTGGTCACTCTTGCCGTCGCCGTCGTGGCCATGGCCGGCGGCGTGCTGGTAGCCAGAACCCTCCCGTTCGACCTGTTCGTCACCGAGGACCGGAGCGAGTTCAACGTCGAGTTGAAGATGCCGATCGGTACGCCCCTCGGCGTCACCGCGGAAGCGGCTCGACGCGCCGAGGAAGTGCTCGCGGCCGATCCGGAGGTCCGAAACCGCTTCGCGACGATCGGCGGCGGCAGCCGGCAGGAACCCAACCGCGCCTCGATCTACGTCCAGTTGACGAACAAGCGCGAGCGCGACCTCGGCCAGCTCGCGATCATGGACCGGGTCCGTGAGCAGTTGCTGGCCCGAGTCCCGGAAGCCGAGGAGATCGCCGTATCGCCGATCAACTGGATCGCGGGCAGTGACGACCAGTTGGGGGCGCGCGCCGTCACCTACAGCCTGCGCGGCCCGCGGATGGAGGACCTGGAGTTCTACTCGGAACGGCTGCTGGGGCTGATGCGGTTCGACCCGGCGTTCGTCGACGTCGGCACGAGTTGGGAAACCGGCAAGCCGGAGATCGAGATCGACGTGGATCGCGACCGGGCGGCCGACCTGGGAGTGCCGGCCACGGTCATCGGCCGCACGATCCGCACCCTGCTCGCCGGCGAGAAACTCGGGGCCTTCGAGGAGGACGGCGAGCGCTACGACGTCCGCGTGCAGGTGCTGCCCGAGTATCGCGACACGCCGGCCAAGCTGGACCTGATCCAGATCCGCACCGCCTCGGGTCAACTGACTCCGATCACCAACGTCGCCGACATCCGCCTCGGCGAGGGCGCGGTCCGGATCAGCCGCCAGAACCGCTCCCGCGAGATCACGATCGCCGCCAACGCCGCGGAGGGTACGGCGCAGTCCGAACTGGCCGCCCGGGTCGAAGAGTACGGCCGCCAGATCGGCCTCGCGCCGCCGAACCAGCTCGTCCCCAGTGGCATGACAGTCGTCATGCGGGAGACGGGCCTGTCGCTGCTCTTCGCCTTCGTGCTGGCGATCGCGGCGATCTACATGGTGCTGGCCTCGCTCTTCAACTCCCTGGTCCACCCGATCACGATCATGATGTCGGCGCCGCTCTCCTTCATCGGCGCCTTCCTGGCCCTCAAGCTCGCGGACAAGCCGCTCGACATGATGAGCGGCATCGGCCTCCTCGTCCTGATGGGTCTGGTCATGAAGAACGGGATCCTGCTGATCGACTACATCAACCGGCTCCGTCAGGACGGCCGCTCACGCCGGGAGGCCATTCTCGAAGCCGGGCCGGCCCGCCTGCGTCCGGTCCTGATGACCGCCTTCTCGCTGATCTGCGGCCTGCTGCCGGTGGCGTTCTCGACCGCCTCCGGTTCCGAGGCCCGGGCCGCGATCGCGGTGCTGACGATGGGCGGCATGGCCACCTCGACCCTGCTCACGCTGCTCGTCGTCCCGGTCATCTACGACCTGGTGGACCGCGGCGTCGAGAAGGTGACCGCGTGGAGCCAGGTCGCGTGGGAATGGATGGTGAACCTCAGCCGCCAGCCCGCCGCACAGCCGGCCCACGTTGCGCGGCCGCGGCGGCGCCGGCGGCGCCGGCGGCGGAAGCGCAAGCATCGCTAGCCGGGTTTGCACTGCGCGTCAGGAGGCAGCAGCCGGCGCGGCCCGCACCGGCGCGCCGCGCAGCGCTATCGAACGGCAAGCTCGAAACAGAGTCGGAACGAACACGTCCGGCCGCGCCACGCAGGCGTAGTGATCGGCGTCGACCCGATGAACCTCCGCGCCCGGGATCGCATCCGCCATCAGCGCCTGGTACCTGGGCGGGATGTGCCCGTCCTGCTCGGTCTGGACGACCGCGGCCGGCACGTCGACCTCGCCGAGCCATGGGCTCGAGTCGAAGCGTGCGAGCGCGGCGGCGGCCTCGATGACCGAGGCCGGCTCCGTCGTTGCGAGTTCCTCCTTCAATGCCAGACGCCGGCCGGGATCCTGGACGTTCTCGAGCATCCGCTCGCCCATGTCGTTCCACACCGACTGGGGCGCCACCCGAGCCGCGAGCGACAGCAGCGGCCCGAGCGCCGAGGCGGCCCGCTTGGCCCGCGGCCCGCCGAAGCTGGAACCCGTCGCACAAAGCACGAGACCCGCGGTCCGGTCCGGGTGACGTCGCCAGAACAACTGGGCCACCGCGCCGCCCATCGAGTAACCGACCGGGATCACCCGCTCCACGCCCAGCCGATCGGCCAGGGCCGCCGCGTCGTCGGCGCAGTCCTCCAGCTTGAAGGCGCCGATCCGTCGAATCCCCCGGCCATGACCCCGGTGATCGAGCGCGACGACCCGAAAGCCGCGCGCCAGGGCCACGAAGCTCGTCGACCAGTTCAGTAGCGCGGTAGCCGCGAGACCATGCAGCAGCAGGAGGACCGGCGCGCCGGGAGGGCCTTCGACCTCATGCACCCAGGTCGCACCCCGGCCGAGAAGGTCCACGCGGCGCCCGCCCGATACCGTTGCCACGGCGCGGCCCTCAGGCGTGCCGTCCGGTCTGCTGCGTGCGGGCGTAGACGTCGTCCACGATCCAGTGGAAGAGGCACACGTGAATGCTCTCGACCATGCCCATGTCGTCCAGCGCGACGTGAAGGCCGTCCTGCTGAAGTTGCTTCAACTTGCCGCCGTCGAACCCGGTCAAGCCGAAGGTTCGGAGGCCGCGCCGGTTCGCCCAGTCCACCGCGGCCACCACGTTCGGGCTGTTGCCCGAACCGCTGAACGCCATCAGGGCGTCGCCGTCGGCGGCCGCGCTCATCAGTTGCTGGACGAAGACCTGCTCGTAGTCCAGGTCGTTCGCGACCGCGGTGATCCAGGGCACGTTGTCCGTCAGGCTGACGACCCGCAGCCGACGATGGGACTCGTCCCGCAGGTTGTTCGTCGCGACCGTGCCCTTGCCCAGGTCGACGCTCAGGTGGCTCGCCGCCGCGGCCGAGCCGCCGTTTCCGATCAGGTAGAGCGTGCTCTCCCGCGTCCAGACGTCGAAGACAAAGTCGGCCCAGCGCTCCACCGCCGCCGCGTCGATCCTCTCCAACTCATCGCGCAGCCGGTCGAGATACGCCGGGGCATCGAGCGTCCAGCCGAGCATGACGGCATCGTACCCCGGGGTCAGCCGCGCTCAGTAGGGCTCGCGCGTCAGCCGGTCCGGCGGCACGTGGCAGATACGTTTCATCCGGTGGCTGCCGGCCAGGGGATGGGTCCAGCGCAGTTCCTCGCCCTCCATCCATCGCTCGACCCGGATCCAGGGGATGCCGTAGCCGTCCATCTCCAGGACGCCGTCCCGGTAGCGCGTCCGGTTGCGGATCCTCGTGCAGCTCGGACTCACGTCGTTGACGCCATTGCGGAGAGTGCCGTCGGCGCGCATGTCATGAATCAGTCCGACCGTGGTGACGACGACCCGGTCGCCGCACTGCTCGACCCGCTCGAGGTGACCGCTGTCATCATCCAGCCACAGACCGCGCAGATCGGGCGCACCCTCGGTCAGCGGCTCCGTGCAGGCGGCCAGCACCGGGAGCGGCCACTCCGTCCAGCCCTCGCAACCCGGCGTGTAGGCGACCGGAATCTCATCCGCGGCCGGGCCCGAGCCGTCGAGGACCGGCAGGTCGCAGTGGTCGACGTCGCCGCCGCCGCCGACCAGCAGCTTCACCTCCGTGGTGTCCGGCGGTCGCGGCGCAGCGCGAACGTAGATGCCGGCCGCCGCGACGGCGGCGCCGGCGAGCGCCACGACGACACCGACCGCGATCAGCGCTCGCCGGAGTACCCTGCGCCGGTCAGCCACGATCACGACGCTAGCCGCCGGCCGGCGTCGAATCGATGAAAGCGGCGACGATCGTGGCCAGCTCCGCGCCGCGGCCCTCCTGGAGGAAGTGCCCGCCGCCCTCGATCGTCGCGTGCGGCTGGCCCTGCGCACCGGGAACCCTCTCCTCGAACGGCCGCCGCGCCGCGCCCGTCACCGGGTCGTTGTCCGAGAAGGCGCAGAGGAACGGCTTCGTCCACTCCGAGAACACCTTCCAAGCCTCGACCTGGGCCCGCACGGAGGGGTCGTTCGGCAGCGTCGGCACCCGGCTCGGCATGGCGCGGATCCCGGCCTTGTAGGAAGGGTCGGGGAAGGGCGCGTCGTAGGCCGCGACCTCTTCGGGCGTGAGCGTCACTCCGTCGACGCTGCCCGCGAGGAGCATCCCGACGGGGATATCCTCGGTCTCCCAGGTCCACTTCTGCCAGTACGCGAACTTCATCGCCGGAACCCGGCTCCCCATCCGCGAGATCTGCTGCTGCATTTCCATGATGGTCGGCGTCGGCGCCTCGGCACGGAACTTCGCGATCTTCTCCATCGTCTCTTCCGGCACGTTCATCGGCAGGGGGAGGCCCGTGTTCGCGGCGACGACGCGGTCGAAGCGGGCCGGGTCGAGCGCCACCATGCGTAGGCCGATCAGGCCTCCCCAGTCCTGGCCGACCAGGGTCGCGTGCTCGACGCCGTTGCTGCGCAGCCAGGCGCTCAGCCAGTCGACTTGTCTCTGGTACGTGTAGTCGTCCCGCTCGGTCGGCTTGTCGGACCGGCCGTAGCCGACGAGGTCGGGCGCCATCACACGCATACCCCGCTCCGCCAGCACCGGGATCATCCGGCGGTAGAGGAAGCTCCAGGTCGGCTGGCCATGCATGAGAAGGACCAGCGGACCGTCCGCCGGGCCGGCCTCCACGTGGTGAATCCGGAGCCCCTCGCCTTCGCCGTCTCCCCGGGGAACGACGGTGTAGCGGGGCTCGTAGTCGAAGTCGGGCAGGTTGGCGAAGTGTTCGTCGGGCGTGCGGAGGACCTTCATGGCCGCGTAGGATAGCGACCCCTTTCGTGTCCGGGAAGTTGTTTCGATGAAGCTCCTGATCGCCAATCGCGGCGAGATCGCGGTCCGTATCGCCCGCGCAGCGGCGGAACTCGGCATTCCAACGGTCGCTGTCTTCTCGGAGGACGACGCCCGTTCGCTCCACGCGTCGAGAGCGGACGAGTCCGCGGCCCTCCCTGCCGCCGGGCCCGCCGCCTACCTCGACGGCGAGCAACTGCTCCGCGTCGCTGATGAGCACGACTGCGACGCGATCCACCCCGGCTACGGTTTCCTCAGCGAGAACGCCCAATTCGCCCGCTCCTGCATCGACGCCGGCATCTGCTTCGTCGGCCCGCCGCCGGAAGCGCTGGAACTGTTCGGCGACAAAGCGCGGGCTCGCGTCCTCGCGGAGCGGCAGGGCGTGCCGGTCGTCCCGGGAGTCTCGGAGGCGGTGACCCTGGAACAGGCTCGCTCGTTCTTTGACGAACTGCCGGCCGGAGCCTCGATGCTGATCAAGGCAGTCGGCGGCGGCGGCGGCCGCGGGATGAGAGTCGTCCGAACGGCCGATGAGATCGAAGACGCCTACCGGCGAGCGACCTCCGAGGCCGGCGCCGCCTTCGACACGGATGGCGTGTTCGTCGAGCAGTTGCTTTCCGGCGTGCGCCACGTGGAAGTGCAGGTCGCCGCCGACGACAGCGGTGCGGTCCGCCACTTCGGCGACCGCGACTGCAGCTTGCAGCGCCGCCACCAGAAGCTGATCGAGATCGCGCCCGCGCCCGCGTTGCCGGACGGTGTGCGCAGCGCACTGCGCGAGGCGGCGGTCGCTCTCGCCTCGGCGGCCGGCTACCGCAATCTGGGCACGGTCGAGTTCCTGGTTGAAACGGGCAACCGGACCGAACCGCGCTACTACTTCATCGAGGCGAACGCCCGGCTCCAGGTCGAGCACACGGTCACGGAAGAGGTCTTCGGCGTCGACCTCGTCCACCTCCAGCTCGAACTCGCCCGCGGCCAGCTTCTCGCCGACCTGGGCTTCGGCGGGGACGGCGCGGCGCCGCGCGGCCACGCGGTTCAGGCCCGGGTCAACATGGAGACGATGGCGGCGGACGGCCGCGTGGTTCCGGGCGGCGGCGTCCTCGCCACCTTCGAGCCGCCTTCCGGGCCGGGCGTGCGCACGGACACCTTCGGCTACGCCGGCTACCAGACGAATCCTCGCTTCGACTCCCTGCTGGCCAAGATCGTCGGGCGCACGCCGGCCGAAGACCTCGGCGCCGCGCTGGCGCGGACTTCCCGCGCGCTCGGCGACTTCAGGACCGACGGCATCGACACGAACGCTTCCTTCCTGCGCGCGCTGCTGGGCCACGCCGAGGTTCGGGCCTGGAGCGTCCACACCCGCTTCGTCGACGAGCGCCTGACCGAACTGGTCGAAGCCGCGACCGGACTCGGCGACCAACCGTGCCAGGCCGGCAAGGCCGGCGACGCAGGACGAGGTCTGGCCGGCGTCAAGGTCGACGCCGTCGATCCGCTCGCCGTTCTCGACCACGGCAAGTCCGGAGCTCCCTCGGTGAACCTGCCCAGCGCCGAGCCGCCGCCCGTCGATTCGACTCCGGTTCCCGAAGGGCTCACCGCGGTGCGCGCGCCGATGCAGGGCACCGTGCTCAGCCTGGAAACGGAGCCCGGTCAGGAGATCGCGGCGGGCCAGATCCTCTTCATCATGGAGGCGATGAAGATGGAGCACGAGATCCGATCGAACGTCGGCGGCGTACTCCGCCATCTCCGCGCGGCGGTCGGCGACGCGGTCTGGGAGGGCCACGTTCTGGCCCTGGTCGAGGAAGGGGACGTGGCCGCCGCGGCGGGGGACGAAGAGACCGAGGTCGACCTCGACGCCGTCCGACCCGATCTCGCCGAGGTACTCGAGCGCCACGCGGTGACCCTCGACGACGCCCGGCCCGAGGCCGTCCGGAAGCGGCGCAACACGAAGCAGAGGACGGCGCGGGAGAACATCGACCAACTCTGCGACGAGGGCAGCTTCGTCGAACATGGACAACTCGTGCTCACGCCCGGTACGGGGCTCCCGAAGGAAGAGGTCATCCGCAAATTCCCGACGGACGGCATGGTCACCGGCGTCGGTTCGATCAACGGCGAGCTCTTCCCTGACGATCGCAACCGCTGCGTCGTCATGGCCTACGACTACACCGTCCTCGCCGGCACCCAGGGCGCGCTCAACCATCCGAAGACGGACCGGATGGTCGAACTGGCGCACCGCTGGAAGCGGCCGGTCGTACTGTTCGCCGAAGGCGGAGGCGGCCGCGCCGGCACCGGCGGCAAGCGGAAGGGCGGCGCCTCGACGACCAAGGCCGGCCAGGGCCGCAGCGACGAAACCTACCGACCGCTCGACACGCCGACCTTCACCTCCTTCGCCCGGCTCTCCGGACTCGTGCCGATCGTGGGCATCACGTCACGGTTCTGCTTCGCAGGCAACGCGGCGCTGCTCGGCTGCTGCGACGTGATCATCGCTACCGCCGACTCGAGCATCGGCATGGGCGGCCCGGCCCTGATCGAGGGCGGCGGGCTGGGCGTGTTCCGGCCGGAGGAAGTCGGCCCGATGGACGTCCAGGTGCCGAACGGCGTCGTCGACGTCGCCGTCGAGAACGAAGAGGAAGCGGTGGCCGTCGCCAGGCAGTACCTGTCCTACTTCCAGGGCCGCACGGAAAGCTGGGAAGCGCCCGATCAGCGCCTCCTGCGCCGGATCGTGCCCGAGAACCGCCTGCGCGTCTACGACATCCGGGAGGTGATCCACACCCTGGCCGACACCGGCAGCGTGCTGGAACTGCGGCCCGAATTCGGCCTCGGCATGGTGACTGCTCTCGTCCGCATCGAGGGCCGGCCCGTGGGCATCCTCGCGAACAACCCCGAGTTCCTCTCCGGCGCCATCGACAGCGACGGCTCGGACAAGGGCGCCCGCTTCCTGCAGCTCTGCGACGCCTTCGACGTTCCGGTCCTCGTGCTCTGCGATACGCCGGGCATGATGGTCGGCCCCGAGATCGAGCGCACCGCCCTGGTGCGGCATTGCTGCCGCCTGTTCGTCGTCGGCGCCAACATCTCCGTGCCCAGCCTGACGATCGTGCTACGCAAGGCCTACGGACTCGGCGCCCAGGCCATGGCCGGCGGTGATCTGAAGGAGCCCTTCTTCACCGTGGCCTGGCCCACCGCCGAGTTCGGCGGCATGGGACTCGAAGGCCAGGTGAAGCTCGGCTTCCGCAATGAACTGGCGGCGATCGAGGACCCCGAGGAGCGCCGCGCCCGCTACGAAGAACTGGTCGCCGCGGCCTATGAGCGCGGCAGCGCCCTCACCGCCGGCGCGTCGTTCGCCGTCGACGACGTGATCGACCCTGCCGACTCGCGGCGCTGGATCGCCCGCTCTCTCGACTCCGTGCCGCCGCCCCCGGTTCGCAACGGCAAGAAGCGCCGCAACATCGACACCTGGTAGGCGTCGCCTACTCGCCGCTCCCCGCCGGCTCGATCACGCCGTACATCAGGCCCCCGTACGGCCCGTGGTCCCAGGTCCCGGCGTAGCGCTCGTCGTAGAACAGGACGCGCGCCCCGAACTGATCGCCCAAACCCGGGATCTCGAAGTCGGTAATGCTGACCATGGGCGTATCGCCGGCCCAGACCATCGGCACGACCACCGGCAGCGTGACGTCCACCGTCATGTAGACGACGCGGACGTCGAAGCGCCAGCGGTCGCCCTCCCCCTCGAGCTTCGAGACGCTCGCGATCTCGTACCGCTCCGGGTTCTTGTCGCGACTGACGCCCTCGACCTCCTCGAGCCCGGAGATGTTCTGGATCGTGAAGTGCCCCACCAGGTCGACGTTCTGCATCCGCTCGGCGAACACCCGCTCCCGCTCCGAGAGCTCCTCCAGCGGAACGGTACGCCCGACGCCGGTCACGCCGGTCACCCATCCGATGCCGTAGCCAAGGCCGAGCAGCACGAGACCGGCTACCGCAGCGACGATCCAAAGAAGCGACTTCTTCATTGCAACCCCTTTCGTCAGGGGCGTGAGGTTATGCCACTTGGGCGTCCATCGTGACCCACTTCGGCGAAGAACACTTCGGAACGGCTGGCACCGCCGTGCAGACCGCCCGGCCCGGGGCGTACTTCATTCCAGGTCAACGCGAAGCCTTCGCCGAGCGCCTCGATCGCCGGAACGAACTTGAGCCCGTCTCCGCTCGACAGCCGTCGCGGTTCGCCGAGCGGAGAGCCGCTCGCATCGAGGGCCAGGAAGAAGATCTGCCGGCCGCCGTCCACTTCGTCCGACCAGGCGAGGCCGAAGCCGCCCGAACCGGCGGCTGAGTACGCAATGTAGGCGCCGATCGTCTCGCCCGGACTTTCCGTGACGCGTCGCGAGCCGTCGTCGATTCCGGCACCCGCTTCCGCGTCTCGCCACAGTCCCTCCAAGGGCCCGGTCCACAGGTAGACCTCCCGGTTGCCGTTCTTCTCGTCGAACCAGGTCAGGGCGGCCCGGTCCGGCCCCAGGGCGATGTCGGGGTACTTGGAGGCGTGGCCGTCCTCCCGAGTCAGCCGCACGCTGCGCACACCGGCGCCGTCGACGCGCGCGATGTACAACTCCTCCGTCCGCCGTCCCCCCGCCGCGTCCCAGACCACCACCGCGGCGCCGTCGGGAGCGAGCGTCGCGTTCAGGTTCCAGGTCGTCGTGCCGGCCAGGCGGAGACGCAGCGGCTCACCGAGCATGTCGCCGTCCCGACCCCACCAGGCAGCCATGACCGACTCCCACTCGTCACGTCGCTCGATCCAGGCGCAGAAGACCCGGCCCCGCTCCCCGTCCGCGACCACCACCGGGTTGCGGCTCGAACCTTCATGCGCTTCCACGGGTGTTTCCCAGACGAACCCTCGCTCAGCCGTCCACAGACCCAGTCGGGCCTCCAGGTCACCGGTAGCCGATTTCTCGTACCAGGCGACCGCCAGACCCTCGCCCAGTCGATCGATCGACACTTCGTAGGACTCGGCTCCCGACCGCGTGAGCCGAAGCTCCGGCGACAGTCCGTCTCTGCCCGAAGCGGTTACGCCCCCTCCCGGCTCCACGCCGACCAACCGCAGATAGATCTCCGCGTTGCCGTCGCGGTTGTCGTACCAGGCAACAGCGGCGCCACCGCTCATGGCGGCGAGCGCAGGCTCGTACGCCCCCGCGCCGCTCTCGCTGACCTGCAGCGGACCGGGTCCAGCGCACGAAACGAGGACCAGGAGGGCCAGAGGCGAGACACCTGAACGAAGTGCGGCAGGCCGGGTCATCGTTGGGGTTTTACCAGTCCTCCCGCACGGCTACCATCACACGGTCTGATGCGACATCTCAAAACTGCCAGTTGGCCGGTGGCGGCCGTCCTCCTGCTCGCCGGTGCCGCCCGCGCCCAGGAGTTGACCGGCGACCCCTGGTCCGACATGGACTACGGGCGCTTCAAGGTCCACTCCTACATCGTCGAACCGGGCAACAACGCGAACAAGGGCATCGCGATCCGGGTCGACGAAGGTCCGGGCGGGATGGCCAAGGGCACCGAATTCCTGCTGTTCGACACCGACACCCTGCGCTGGGCCGCGGGCTGGACCGGTCCCGGCTTCATGGACTGGAACTCGATCAACTACAACGGCAGGCACGTGGTGGAGCCTTCGATCGTCGGCGAGCTGCTGTTCACGAACCCGGACGCGCCGGGCTGGTCAAGGGCGGGCCACGACTTCCAGGACACTCGGATCACGGGCCGCGGGGGCCGCCGTTTTGGGCCGCAGGATCCCGACGTCGCCCGTTGGCTCGGTCACTACATCCATGGCTCTCAGGTCGTGCTGCACTACCGGCTGGGCGACACGGAGATCCTGGAACTCGGCACCTCGGAGGGCGGCGGGCTGTTCGGCCGAACACTGAACATCGGGCCCAGGGACACGGACCTTGTCGTCCAGGTGGCGCACCAGCAGGGCGGGCGGGCCTGGCGCGACGGCGAAGCCGCCGGCTTTCGCAAGCCCCGAGCCAACGCAGCGGATCGAGGCGAGCAAAGCGGACCCATCGCTGCGGCTCTCGTCGGCGCGCCGTCAGCCGTCCAGTGGGTCGACGACGCCGACGACGACATCCGCCTGCGCGTTCCGGCCGGCGATGAACCGGTCCGCTTCAAGATCGTGATCGGGCGACGCGGCCGGTCGAACGCGGGATTCCTGGCCAGAGCCTCTGGCGTACAGCCGGCCGTCGATCTCGGGGCGCTGACCGGGGGCGGTCCGGCGAACTGGACCGAGACGGTCACGACCGAGAGCCGCGTGCTGGGCCGCCGAGGCGGTCCCTACGAACTCGAGGCGATCACCACGCCGCTCGACAATCCCTACCGCTCCTGGATGCGACTCGGCGGCTTCGACTTCCTCGACGGCGGCCGGCGTGCCGTGGTCGCGACCTGGATGGGCGATGTCTGGCTCGTCGACGGGCTGGGCGGCGAAGAGATCGGCGCTGTGACCTGGAAGCGCTTCGCCACAGGGATGTACGAGCCGCTCGGCGTGAACACCAGGGGCGGAGAGATCTTCGTCACCTCGCGCGACCAGATCACCCGCCTTCACGACCTGAACGGCGACGGCGAGGCGGACCGCTACGAGGCGTTCAACCACGACGCCCAGACCTCGGCCCACTTTCACGAGTTCGCCGTCGGCCTGGAGGCGGACGCGGAAGGCAACTTCTACTACGCCAAAGGGGCCGGCCACGATTTCGATGCGCGCGTACCGCAGCACGGCACGATCCTCAAGGTCGCCGCCGACGGCTCCTCGACCGAGATCGTCGCCAACGGCTTCAGGGCGCCCAACGGCCTGGTGGTCAACCCGGACGGCAGCGTCATCGTGACCGACCAGGAGGGTCACTGGATCCCGGAGAACCGGATCAACTGGGTCGAGCCGGGCAGTTTCCACGGCTACATGCGGGCCTGGCGCGAGCCCGACCGCGATCCGGACGACTTCGTGCAGCCGGTGACCTGGATCCACCACGACGTCGACCGCTCCCCGTCAGCGCCGGTATGGGTGCGGAGCGACCGCTGGGGCGAGCTGGACGAGTCGTTGATCTACCTCTCCTACGGGAACGGCAAGATGTTCCTGGTGCTCTTCGACCAAGCGTTCGCCCGGGGCGCTTTCCCGGAGGGCGACGGCCCGCCTCGCCAGGCTGCCGTCACCGAACTGCCGGTGACGGCCGCGCCCACCGGCCTGATCCGGGGTCGCTTCAACCCGGCCGACGATCATCTGTACGTCTGCGGCCTGTTCGCCTGGGCGGGCGACCGCACCCAGCCGGGCGGCTTCTATCGCGTGCGGCGCACGGACGAACCCCTGCGCATCCCCATGACCTACGAAACCGCCCGCGACGGCATCGTCGTCCGTTTCACCACCGCGCTCGACCCGGAGGTCGCCGCCGACCCGGGCAACTACTCGATGCGGATCTGGCGGTACCTCCGCCAGGCCAGCTACGGCTCGGAGGACTACCGCGTACTGGGTGAGGGAGTGGGCGAAGACGTTCTCGCGATCCCGTCCACTACTCTTTCGGGAGACGGCCGCTCCATCTTCATCGAGATTCCGGACATCCTGCCGGTGCAGCAGTACCACCTGGAGATGAACCTCCTAAGCGCCGACGGCGACCGGATCCGCGAGTTCGTCCACGGCACGATCCACGAACTGGGCCCCCGGGGCGGCGCCGAGATCCTCGCGGGCGCCGACTGAACCGGGCGCCGGACTCAACGTGCGCTTTCGCGGGCTCGCCGCCTTGCCCCTGCTGGCGGCGACGTGCGTTGGCCCGGTGTCCGGACAGCTCACGCAGGCGGCCGCGGGCGATCTCGACCGGCCCGGCCTGGAACTCGTTCTCCGCTCACGCGCCAGCGAGACGACGGACGCCCGCGTCGCGCGGCTGGCCGCGCTCTACGTACCCGAGGGTGAACCGTCGAGCCCGTTCCTGGAACCCGGCGCCTTCGAGGCCACCTTCCGCGGCGCGATCGAACTCGAACTGAACGACTCCTTTCGCTTCGCCGTCCGCGGCAACGGCGGCGTCCGCTTGAGCGTCGGTGGGCAGGTCGTTATCGCGCGCGACGCTCTGCCGGTCGACGGCACGCCGGCCTCCACCGCCAGCGAACTGCGGCTGAACAAGGGTCTCAACCCGATCGAACTGGTCTACCGCAGTCCGCCCCGCGGCGACGCTTCGATGCGTCTCGCCTGGAGCAACGACTATCTCCCGGAGGAGCCGGTGCCCCCAGCGTCGCTGCGCCACCCTGGTTCGACGGCGCTCGACCGCGGCCGATCCCGGCGGGCGGCGCGTGATCTCGTTGCCGAGGACGCCGTGTCTCTCGCCCGGGTCGTGCCGGCCGAGTACGCGGAACGCCGAATTCGGCGAGACGGTTGCCTCGTCTGTCACAGCAGGGACGGCGCGCCCGCCTCCGGGCCGCCGGCCCCTGACGCCGGGCCGACCCACGCTCCCCCGGACCTGACCTGGGCCGGCGAGAAGTTCCGCGGAGACTGGCTGGCGGACTACCTGGCAGGCCACCCCGCCGATCTTCCGCGCCCACACCCGGAAGTGCGAGCGACCGCCTCCCCCGACGAGACCGACCTCTTCGCGGTCGGGCTGCACCATCAGCACGGGCTGGCCGCGTCGCCGCCCGAGCCCGAACCCGTAGACGCCGAGCTTGCCGCGGTCGGCAGCGACCTCATCCGCGGCGACCGCCTCGGATGCCATGCCTGCCACGCCCTGGGCGACGAACCGGCGCTGGGCGGCGAGGGCGCCGAGGAGGCAATCAACTTCGACCTCGTCCGCCGGCGCCTGCGGCGACCGTTCTTCGACTGGTTCCTCCGCGATCCCCAGCGCATCCTGCCGGGCACGAAGATGCCCCAGTTCGTCGACGAGGACGGCTACACCGGGCTCTACGATGTGTTCGACGGCGAGGCGGCGCGACAGTTCGAAGCGATCTGGCACTACCTGGGCGCGATCGACTGAAGCGGATGCCGCCTTACACTGCCGCCATGCGACGAAGCACCTTCATCCTCGGACTGGCACTTGCAGCCTGCACGGCCGCGCAGGAGGCGCCGCCGAACTTCGAACCGGCCTCGACGGTCGCGGAGAATCTCCGCCAGCACCGCGCCTTGCCCGATCCCGCCGACGAGGTCTGGTGGACGGAGACCGGCGAGGCGATGGCCTGGCGCAACCGGAACCTCCACCAGGTCGTGCCGACGGTGAACGTCTACCGCGACGGCCCGGTCAGGGAGCTGGCGGTCCGGCCGTTGGCCGCGATCGCCAATCACCCGGTCGACATGCCGGCCGGCGAGACGACGTTCGACGCTTACCTGCACGGTGAACACTCGACGACGATGGGCATCGTCATCCTGCACCGCGGCGACATCGTCTTCGAGCGCTACCCGCGGATGCAGCCCCACGAGAAACCGATCTGGTGGTCGGTCACCAAGGTCCTCCCGGCGACCCTGGTGGCGATCCTCGAGAACCGCGGACTGGTCGACGCCACCCAGCCCGTCGAACGCTACGTGCCCGCGCTCAAGGGTTCGGACTTCGAGGGCGTCACCGTCCGCAACGTGCTCGACATGGCCTCCGGCGTCGACTGTCCGGACGGCGACTACAGCGACCGAAGCACCTGCTACTACCAGTTCGAGGCCTCGCTGGGCGACGCGGTGCGGAGCGAAAAGACGCCGGACGACCCCTACACGATGCTCTCCACGCTGAACGTGGGCCGCTGGGCCGAGCAGGGCAAGGGATTCGACTACAGCGGCACGAACACCTTCGTCGCCGGCTGGCTGGTCGAGGAGGTCACCGGAATGCCGTTCCAGGATGCTCTGAGCCGCGAGGTGTGGACCCGGATCGGCGCCGAGGCGGACGCCTCGATCTACGCGAACCGCTACGGCATTCCGCTGACTTCCGGCGGCCTGCTGGCAAGGCCCCGGGACGTGGCCCGTTTCGGCCTCCTCTTCACGCCGAGCTACGGCAAGGTCTCATCGGAGCGGATCGTGCCCGAGGAACACATCGACCTGCTGCTCCACGGCGGCCGCTCCGAACTGTTGGAGAACGCCCGCTACGGCGGCAGGCCGCCCGGCGTGAGACACAACGTCTACCAGTGGGACCTCGTGTTCACGAACAACGACATCTACAAGGGCGGCTGGGCCGGCCAAGGGCTGCTGGTCAATCCGGAGCGCGACGTCGTCGCCGTGTGGGTCGGCTACACCGCGGCGGACTCGGACCCGGACACGTATCCCCTGCTCCCGCGGGTGCGGGCTGTGCTCGACGGCGTGTTCGGCGCGGAGAACGCCGACCGCTGAGTTGTAGCGCTGGCGGCGCTCTACTTGCGCGCCGCCTGACAGCGGGCGAACTCAACGCCTATGCCCGGCAGCTCGTCCTCCAGGAGGGGCACCGACTCGATCGCCGGGCCGGCACCGTGCTGGCCGCTCGCGAGTCTGGTGCTCATGTTCGTGAAGGTCTCGAGCAGGGTCTTCGCGGTACGGGGCGTCACGACCCCGGCGCCCATGCCGAAGGGCGGCTGCGGATCGCTGACGCTCTTCTGGACGACCGTGACCGTTCCTTCCTCGTCGCCCGGCGAGACGAACCAGCGGGTGCGCATGCAGAGCACGCGCTTGCCCTTGAAGGCAGGCGTCTGATCGTCGGCGCCGACCATGTCGCCAACAACGTGGCCCTCGGCGGTCCGCCACCACGCCGCGCTGTTCATCGAGATCCGCCGGGTGATGCCCTTGCCCGACACGCGCTGGCGGAGGGTCTGGAACGGGGCGTCGAGTGGCGTGGCCGTTTCTTCCGTGCACATGGCCTGCCAGTCGGAGCAGGCGGCCGCATCGTCCAGAAGAGCGATGACCGCCGACATCGAGCCGGGCACCGTCATCTCGGCGCGCACGAGAGGGTAGTCGGCGTCGTCGATCGGGCAGGACTCGACGGTGACGGGGCCTTCGGCCTCCCGCGGTTCGCACTCGGCGATGGTCGAGGCCGGCAGGGCGGCTAGAGAGACGAGGGCAAGTGCCGCGGGCTTAAGCATCGGTCAGGGACTCCGGTAACGCAAAGGCAATCAACTCATCGGGGATCCGGCGATTGCGGGCGCCGCCCCCGGCGATGACGATGTACTGCCGGCCCTCATGCATGTAGGTCATCGGCGGGCCGTGCAGCCAGACGTCCGTTCTCACTTCGGCGAGCAGTTCGCCTGTCGCCTTGTCGTAGGCGCGGAGGAGGCCGCCGCTGCTGGTGCGGGGATTGTCCTCGTCGGGCAGGGCCACGAAGCCAATCAGGAGCGTGCGGGTAACGAGCAGGCCGCCATCCGCCGGCATGCCGAAGTAGATCGTGCCCATATCGCCGAGGTTCAGGTGCGCGATGGCCGGATGGTTCTTCGGACCGGGACCGACAGGAATGCGCCAGAGGTGCTCGCCGCGATTCAGGTCGATCGCGGTAATCGTCCGATAGGGCGGCTTCGTCAGCGGCAGGCCCCGCGGTCCACGCGTGTCGACGTAGTCGATCACGTACCGCCAGTCCGGACGGCGCGCCGCGTCCGGCTCGATCAGCGACATCCCGGTGGGCCGGTTCTGCGACTCGACGAAGAGCACGCCGGTCCTCGGGTCGACGGACGCTCCGGGGTGGTTCGCGCCGCCGGCGGCCCCCGGGACGACCATCACGCCCTCCTTGCCGCCCTCGCCCTTGACGATCAGGGGCGGGAACATGGGCGCGAGCACCAGCTTCTCCGCGATCTTCAGTGCCTCTTCGCGCAGTTCCGGCGTCCAGTCGATCAGGTCATCCTCGCTGACGCCCTGCCGCTCGAAGGCAGGTGGCTTCGTCGGGAACGGCTGCGTCTCTGACAGCTTCTCGCCTGGCACCGTCGACTTGTGATTCACCGGCCGGTCCTCGATCGGCCACACCGGCTCGCCGGTGGCGCGGTCGAACACGTACGTGAAGCCGGTCTTCGAGACTTGCGCGACGGCCTTGATCAGCTTGCCGTCGACGACGATGTCGAGCAGATTCGGAGCCGACGCGATGTCGTAGTCCCAGATGCCGTGGCGGACGGTCTGGAAGTGCCAGACGCGCTCGCCCGTCTCCGCGTCGACGCAGACGAGGCTCTCGGCGAACAGGTTGTCGCCCGGCCGGTCGGCGCCGTAGTAGTCGTTCGACGGCGTACTGGTCGGCAGGTAAACGTAGCCGAGCTCGTGGTCCGCGCTCATCGACGTCCACACGTTCGCGTTGCCGGCCGTGCGCCAGGACTCCTTCTCCCAGGTCTCGACGCCGTACTCGTCGTCCCGCGGGATCGTGTTGAAACGCCACTTGAACTCGCCCGTGTGGACGTCGTAGGCGCGGACGTGGCCGGGCGGCGCGTCGCTCCGTATCGAGTAGTCGAAGATCTTCGAGCCGACGATCACGCTGTTGCCGACGACGATCGGCGGCGCGCCGTGAGTGATGTGCCGGATCGCGTACTCGCCCGGGCCGAGGTCCTGGGCGAGGTCGACCACGCCGTCCTCGCCGAACGCACGATCCGCCTGGCCCGTGGCGGCATCGACCGAGACGAGCTGGCGGCCGATCGTAGCGACAAACAGGCGCTCCTTCTCACCGTCGGTCCAGTACTCGATGCCGCGGGCGCCGACTGGCCGCATCGTCGTGCCGCCGCGCTCCCAGGTCTTCGGGTTGTACACCCACTTCTGCTCGCCGGTCGCCGGGTCGAGCAGGGCCACCTGGCCCAGGCTGGTCGGTGCGAACAGGCGACCGCCGATCATCAGAGGCACGGAGCGGTAAAAGCCTGTGTCGTAGCCAGGTAACACGTCCAGCGGCACCTCGTGGTCGGCGGTCCGCCAACGCCAGGCAATCTCGAGCCGGCCGAAGTTCGAGCCGTCGATCTGGGTCAGCGGCGAGTAGCGGCTGGACGTGTGGTCGCCGCCGTGGTGCTGCCACTCCCCGTGGGTGGACTTGCCGTGCTCCCTCGTCTCCGCCCCGACCGGCACGGAGGTGAGCCCGATCGACCAGGCGATGCCCAGTCCCACGATGCGGAGCACGTTCATCGAATGCGCTAACCTACCGCACACGAACCCAGACCGAGAAAGGCACTTCCTCATGCCCGAACAAGACCTGAGCCGCCGCAGCGTGCTCGGTGCCGCAGCGGCCGGCGCCGGCTTGATGATCGTCCCCCGCCACGTCCTCGGACGCGGCGAAGAGGCGCCCAGCGACAAGCTGAACATCGCGGCGGTCGGTGCCGGCGGCAAGGGCCGCAGCGACGTCGCCGGCGTCGCCAGCGAGAACATCGTCGCCCTCTGCGACATCGACTGGAAGCGCGCCGAGGAGACGATGAACGCCCACCCGGATGCGGCCCGCTACCACGACTACCGCGAGATGTTCGACGCACACAGCGAACTCGACGGGGTGCTGGTCTCGACCGCCGACCACACGCACGCCGCGATCACCATTGCGGCTCTGGAGCGCGGCCTCCACGTCTTCACGCAGAAGCCCCTGACGCGCACGATCGGAGAGGCGCGGATGGTCGGCAAGGCGGCACGCAAGGCCGGCACGGCGACCCAGATGGGCAACCAGGGCCACGCCGCGGAGGGCACGCGCCTGATCCGCGAGTGGATCGAGGGCGGCGTGATCGGCGAGGTGAACCGCGTCGAGTACTGGACCAACCGGCCGATCTGGCCCCAGGCGATCAAGCGCCCCAAGGAAGTTCACGAGGTGCCCGACCACGTCAAGTGGGACCTCTGGCTCGGCCCGGCGCCGGAGCGCCCCTACCACCCCGACTACTACCACCCGTTCGCCTGGCGCGGCTGGTGGGACTTCGGCACGGGCGCCATCGGCGACATCGCCTGCCATGCGATGGACGCGGCGTTCTGGATCTTCGACCTGCGTGATCCCTCGTCCGTTTACGCCGAGTCCACGCCGTTGTTCAAGGAGTCGGCACCGGCCGCCACACGGATCACCTTCGAGTACCCGGCCCGCGGCAACCGGCCGAAGATGACGGTCGTCTGGCGCGACGGCAACCTGACGCCGGCGATGCCCAAGGTGTGGGAGGGCAAGTGGCCGCCGCGCAACAGCGGTCAGCTCTTCGTGGGCACCGAGGGCGTGATCGTCGCCGACATCTACGCCGGAAAGCCCACGATCTACCCGTCTAAACTGCACGAGAAGATCACGAAGAACCCGCTGCCTCAGGTCTACGAGCGGACCGAGGGGCACTACAAGCAGTGGATCGACGCGATCAAGGCGGGCACGACGAATCCCGACGGCTCCAACTTCGCCGATCACGCGGGTCCGATGACCGAGACCGCGCTGCTCGGCAACCTGGCGGTCCGCAGCCAGCAGGAGATCGTCTGGAACCCGAAGAAGCTGAAGGTGACGAACGGCGTCGAAGTGCCGCCCGAGTACATCCAGCCGACCTACCGGGACGGCTGGACGCTGTAGCGAAGGAGGCCGTCAGCCGGACTGCTGGACGGCGGTGACCGCGGCGTCGCGATCCGGCTCGATGCCCACGATCAGGCTGAAGCCTGAAACCTCGAACAGTTCCTTCACTTCGTCGTTCAGCCCGCAGACGGCGAACTTCCCGTTGCAGGTCTGCAACTGACGAGCCACGACCAGTACGACGCGGAGGCCGGCGCTGCTCATGTAGCGGGTACGGCTCAGGTCGAGGACGACCGCCTCCCCGCCCTCCGCGATCCCGGACGTCATCGCCTGCTCCAGGTCCGGAGCGCTCGAGGCGTCGACCCGCCCTTCCGGCACCCAGACGGTCACGTCGCCAACCGTCTCGCCCCCGATCGCCGACTTCCCGATCTTGATGCTCTCGATCACCTGCACACCTCTTCGCGTCTTGTTTGTTCTCAGTAAAACGGATGATGCGCCGTCGCCGTCGCGGCGGCAATGTCCTGAACGGATTTCTGGATCGCCCGACCCATCGCCTGGCCGATCAGATCGAAGCCGCGCACGAGTTCGATCCGGGCCGCGGCGTGCCGTAGCTCCTGCGGGCTCAGGATGACCTGGAACGCGTTCGACGCGTCGGCCAGGCAGATGAGGGCGACATCCCTGGGCGCTGGAATCCGGTCGCTCAGGAGCACGTCGAGGATGCGCAGCTTGACCTCCCGCTCCTCCCGGTCGTCGATCATCGGATAGCGACGGCTGCCGAAGACCCACAGGAAGCTGCGATCCTCGACCCGGAGGATTCCCCGCTCGACCAGGCGCGCCAGGGCCGCCTCCTGGACCTGCTTGCTCCTGGCCGAGAGACGCACCACCCAGGTGCGGGCGTCGGCCTCGTCGCCGGCCTCCGTGATCTCCGCCAGCGGGCCGTCCAGTATCTCCTCGCCCACCGGCGTCGAATCGACGACGACGAGTCGCTGGAGGTCGCAGTCCAGGCGTCCGCGCAGCGCGAGGTCCATCAGGATCGCGCCGGCGACCAGCAGCTCCATCACGTTGGGCGCAACGCGCTTCATCGCGCCGGATTCGTCGTCCAGGAGAAGAAGCAGAATCTCCTCCACGAATGTCAGGTGGGGGTTCTGACTCACGTGAGTATGGGGCTCGCAGTTCGTTTCACGAAGAGGTCATCCGCTGCGGAATCCTACAGGAAGGAAGCGCTCGGGAAGGACGCGCTCCTCTAGATTCCCGCCGTGTCCACCTGACCCGTCGGTGCCTGGCTGTCGCTGCTGACGATGACCGTGAGGACGTCCGTGTCGTGGTACTGCTGGTGCTGCACCGAGGTCGACACGTGCCGCAGCAGCCGCAGCGACAGCTCGTTCTCGATCGGGACGGGGGCATCGGGCGCCATGACCACCAACCGGTCCTCGATGTTGCTTCCACCGGGCGCCGCGATGAACTCGAGTTCGGCCGTCTGACGGTCGACTCTCGCGACCACGAGAAGGCTGCGCTTCCGGCCGCCCTCCTCCTCGTCGAGGCCGGCCAGGCTGAGCAGCGCCTCTTCGCCGGCCGACCAGAGGCGATCGCAGGCCTCGGGCGTCCACCGCGCCCGTTCCGCCAGGGTCCGGAGAAAGCCGCCGATCCGTGAGGCCGACCTGGGCGTGACCTCGACCTCGAGCCGCCGGCGACGCGGGCCGGTCGATTCGAGGAAGGCGGTCAGACCGATGGCGGTCAGACCGCCGGCGGTCATGCCGTTGCCCAGGATCGAGGCCGCCCAGCCGCCGAGCTGGTCGCTGAAGATCAGGCCGTTCTCGAAACCGACGCCGATCCAGAACGACACGCCGATCACCAGGGCTTTCCGGTAATCGATCCCCCCGTGACCGGCGATACGGGCCCCGAGCACGAACAGGATGGCGATCAGAACCAGCCCGTACGCGCCGACGACCGGACCGGGAATCGCGAGAATCAGGGAGAGCGCCTTGGGCAGGAAGGCCAGGCCGAGGAAGATGATCCCGATCCACATCCCCACCCGGCGCGAGGCCACACCGGTGAGTTCCGTGACCGAGATGCTGCTCGAGTACGTCGTGTTCGGCACGGTGCCGGCGATCCCGGACAGCAGGTTGCCCAGTCCGTCGGCGGCGACGGCACCCTGCACCGCCCGGTAGTCAGGCGCCCGCGGCGTCCGCCAGGAGACACGCTGGATACCCACGGCATCACCGATCGTCTCCACCGCGCCGATCAACGTGACGATGACGAAGCCCGGCAGCAACGCCCAGAAGGCCGGCCCGAAGGACAGGTCGAACCCGGGCCAGCCGCCGGCCGGGGCGCCGATCCAGGCCGCCGCGGCCACCTGCTCAAAATCGTAGAGCCCGAGAAACGCGGCGACGATCGAGCCAGCCACAACGCCCGCGACCGGCGCCCACAACCGTCCAATCCCCCTGGCCCGCAGGCCGAACCCGGCCATGACAGCGATGGCCACGACGAACGTGATCGGACCGGCGGCACGGGGCGCATCGTCGGGAACCAGGGTCAACTGGTTGAACATGATCGGCATCACGCTGACCGAGATCAGCATGATGACCGTGCCCGTGACGGTCGTCGTGAACAACCTCCGCAGCAGCAGGAGCCGCGCGGAAAGCAGGAACTGGAACAGCGACGAGACGATGACCAGCTTGGCGAGGAGCATGGGACCGCCCTGGCTAAGGGCGGCGATGCTGACCGCGATGAACGCCCCCGACGTGCCCATGAGCAGGATGTAGCCGGCGCCGATCCGCCACAGACGCACCGCCTGCAGGATCGTGGCGATACCGCTCACGAAGATCGCCGCGAACACCGCCCAGGCCAGGTACTCGTCGCTGCCCCCGGCGGCACGTACGATGATCGCCGGCGTCAGGACGATGCCGGCGACGCAGAGAGTCGCATACTGCAGGCCCATCGTCGCGGCGAGAACTGTCGGCGGCCGGCCGTCCGCCTCGTAGCGAACGCCCGCGCCCGGGCTCTTTCCCGCGGCGGTCATGCCTGGTACAGCGGCGCGTCAGGCCGCCACGGAGACCGCTGGCCGGTGTAGACCGGCGGGCCGTTGCGGAAATGGGAGGCCTCGTCGAGCGTCTCGACGAAGGGCATCTGCCGCGGGTAGAGATCGCCGTCGCCGCGCGGCCGCGGCCCCGCCTTGGAGACGTGGCCCCAGAGCGGGTGGCCGACCACCTCCTCGGCGATATGCGCCGCCTCGATCAGCTTGTCGAGCCTGTAGCCCGTCTCGATCCCCAACTCGTGGCAGAAGTCGACGAAATCCTCCGTCGGCACATGGCCCGCCGCTCGGCCGTTGCCGCAGTAGGGGCAGCCCCCCATGCCGCCGATCGAGGTGTCGAACTCGCGCACGCCCAGCTTGAGCGCCTCGTAGTAGCTGACCATCGCCGCCCCTCGGGTGTTGTGCAGGTGGCAATGGAAGTCCGTGATCTCAGGCCAGCGCTCACGGATCGCCAGGAGCGTCTCCCGCACGGTGTGCGGCATGTTCCAGCCCATCGCCTCGATGATCGCGCAGCGGCTGACCCGGAAGCCGGCCTCGTGCCAGCGGTCGATCATCAGCGCCAGCAGGTCCATTCGCTGCTCGAGCGTGAACGCTCCCTCGAAGTTCGATCCGAACGGATTGCCGATCGCCACCGCGCCCGTCTCGGCCCCGCGGGCCCGGGCCTGTTCGATCACCCCCGGAATGCGCTCGATCTGCTGCGCCTGGGTCGCGTTGTAGTTGCGCCGGGCGAAGGTGTCGCAAAGCTCGACGTGGGTGCCGAACCTGCGCTGCCGGACGTCGAGCTTCGGGTACCAGCGGTCGGCGCGGTCGAATCCGATCTTGTTGAAGATCGCGGCGGTGTATCGCACGCCCGGCCTGGGCACGAAGCGCTCGGCGATCTCGTCGATGCAGGCCATCTGCGGCGTCCACTTGGGGTGCGCGTAGGAACCGATCGAGATCACCCTGGCGCCGGTCTCGCCCAGGGCGTCGAGCAGCCGGAGCTTGTCCTCGACGGGAATGTCGGCACTCTCGATCTGCAGACCCTCTCTCATCGTGTCGTCCGTGATCGTCACGGACTTCGGTAGCTGGCCCATCGCCTGAGTCCTCTCTTTCGTCTGTGCGCCGGCCTTCCGGCCGGCATCCTCTACCCTGATGGCTGTCAACGACCTGTCTACGGAACGCGTACCTTATCGTCGCGAGGGACAACGGAGCCCGGCCGTTGCCGGATTGCCCTGTGGCAGGATTCGATCCGTGCGAGGACGCCCGCTTCCCTACCTCGTCCTCGCCGCCGCAGCCACCGCCGTGCTGCTGCCCGGCATCGGCAGCCGCGACCTCTGGAACCCGGACGAACCGCGCTATGCCGAAGTCGCGCGGGAAATGCTGCTCGAGCCGCGGTCGATGGAGCACTTCCTGGTGCCCCGCCTGAACGGCGAGAGGTACGACCACAAGCCGCCGCTCCACTTCTGGAACATCGCCCTGTTCGGAGCCCTTCGTGGCGGCGTCGACGAGGTCGCCGCCCGTCTGCCGTCGCTGCTCGCGGGCATCGGCTCCGTGCTCGTCGTCTTCGCGCTCGCCGGGCGGCTGTTCGGCCGGAGGACCGCCTGGCTGGCGGCGTCGGTCTTCCTGACCTCGGCCCTGGTGATGTGGAACGGACGGGTCGGCCAGATCGACATGACGCTGACCTTCCTGGAACTGCTCGCCATCCTGTTCTGGGCCCGGGGCCGCTCTTGGGGGCCGGACGCCCAGGCCCAGGGTCCAGCGACCGGTGGCGGCAACCTCGCCAACCTTGCGTTCTTCGCCTGCCTGGGGCTGGCCACCCTGGCCAAGGGGCCAGTCGGGCTGATCGTGCCGCTCCTCGCGGTCGTCACCTGGCTCGCGTTCGAGCGCGACCGGGCCGGTATCGCCGATCTCCGACTGGGGCGCGGGCTGCTGCTCTGGGCCGCGATCGTCCTGGCCTGGTTCGGGCCGGCGGTGTGGCTTGCTGGAAAGTCCTACTTCGACGCCCTGATCCTCGACCAGACCGTGTCACGGTACGCCGAGGCGACCTACCACCCCCGGCCCTGGCACTACTACTTCCGGACCCTGCCCGGCACGTTCGCACCCTGGACGCTGCTGGCCCCGGTCGCGATCTACGCCGCCTTCCGCCGTTCCCGCCGTGATCCGGAGAGCCGCGAAGCCCGTGCGGTCCGATTCCTCCTGGTCTGGATCGCCAGCACGTTCGTCTTCTTCAGCGTGTCCGGCGGCAAACGGACCGTGTACCTGCTCGCGCTCGCTGCGCCGCTCGCGATGCTCACGGCCCACGGCGTACTCGCGATCCGGGACGGCTGGCCGCGCTATCGGACGGCATTCCTCGTCTCGGCGGCGGCCGTGCCGCTTCTCTTCGGGGTCGTCGTGCTGGCGGCGCCGGGTGCGGCGGCGGACCTGCCCGACGGTTCACTCCCTGAAGGAACCATCGCCTCGCTTCAGGCGGTTGCCGCCATTCCCCTCGTCGCGGGTCTGATCGGCCTGTACCTGGCGGCCCGGTGGCGGCCCGACCTGTTGATCGCTTGCCTCGCGACCGGCCTCGGACTCACCATGTCGGTGACCGCCGTACGGTTGCTGCCCCTGGGTGACGCCTTCAAGTCGGCCCGCGCCCTCTCCGCCGACCTGGTCCAGTGGGCGAAACCCGACGAGCCCTACGCGGTCTATCCTGTTCCCGATGCGGCCTTTCTCTTCTACACCCGCCGATTCGCGGTCGACCTCCACGGCGGCACCCTGGCCCATGACCAGGGCGACGAGGAGGCGCTGCGACGTTTCGTCGCCCGCACGGATCGGCCAGTCTGGCTTCTCATCGAACGGGACAATCTTGAGCGTCTTTCGCCTCCGCTCGACCTGGTCGAGGTCGCTCGCGACCACGATCCCGAGCAGGGGCACGTCCTGCTGACGACTCCGGAGGCGGCCGCCCGCGTTGCCGCGGCCGGAAGATCCGAGCGATGAACGACAGCCGGCGGCTTGCCGACCAGGGCCTCTTCCTGTTCCGGTACCGGAGCCTCTTCGTCGTGTTCCTGCTGCCCGCCGCGGCGTTTGCGATCCTCGAACGACGGTCAGCGGTGCTGCCTGCGGACCCGGGACTGGGCTGGCTCGCGCTGTGTCTCCTCGTGTCACTGCTCGGACTCGGGGTGCGGTGGGCGGCGCTGGGTTCCGCGCCTCCAGGCGCTTCCACCCGGAGCGTCAGGGCGCCGAGCGCGAGCCACCTGAACGTGACCGGCATGTACTCGCTCTGCCGGCACCCGGTCTATCTCGGCAACCTCTTCGTGCTGATGGGCTTCGCGCTCGCTCTGAAGTCGTGGTGGTTCGTGGTCGTGGCTCTGCTCGTCTACTGGCTACTCTACGAACGGGTGATCGCCGCCGAAGAGAGGTTCCTCGGCAAGCGCTTCGGCGTGGTCCACCGCCGCTGGTCGGAGCGAACGCCGGCCTTCTGGCCCCGGCCCCGATTGTGGCTGCCCCCGGAGACCCGCTTCAGTTGGCGCACGGTCGCCCTCCGGGAGTACAACTCCCCGCTGCTCATCGCCTCGATGTTCCTGTTCCTGCGGATGGTCGATCAGGTCGTCGTCGGCGGCCTCGGCCCGAAAGCGTGGCTCGCGCAGGACCTCGGCCTCGTGGCGGGGGTTCTCGGGCTGATGGTGCTGGTTTCCGTCGCGCGACAGGTGCGCAAGCGCGGACGTTCAGGCCACTAGGAATCTGCCGAGGAACCGATTCGTTGCAGAATCGGACGACGAAACCCGATGAACCCTCCGATGATCGCCCGCACCAGGATCGCATCCGTTCTCGCCGCGTCGCTACTCGTCCCGGCGGCCGGCACTGGCGTGGCCGTCGACGAGAGCAACGCCGACGAACCGCGGCCGGCCGCCGCCGCGCAGGAGGCCGCGACTCCCAGGCCGCTGGACACCCGCTTCGTCCGCTGGCTGGAGCGGGTCGGCCCGCTGATCAGCGACGAAGAACGCGAGTTCTTCGTCAGCCTGCCCGAGGACTACCGTCGCGAGGCGTTCATCCAGGCCTTCTGGAAGGCCCGCGACCCCGACCCGAGGACACCGCTCAACGAGCTCCAGGTGCTGTGGGAGGACCGGGTGGACGCCGCCCTTTCCCAGTGGGGCACGCTGGAGGACGCCCGCGCCCTGTTCTACCTGCTGAACGGTCCGCCGGGCCGCTTCGTCCTCCCGGACGGCCGGACCGCCGCCTACTGCCTGTCGCGGACCAGCGAGATGGAGATCTGGTTCTACGGCGGCAGCGACCGCACCGCGCGCCACTTCGTCGTCATCTTCCTGGCCACGAGCCGCAACCGACCCTACGTGTTCTGGCATGACAGCGTCGTCCGCCGCCCCGTCTCCCGCCGCGGGCTGCCCACCACGAACATCGCCGTGCTCTGCGGGGACGAGTGGTTCGGATGGGCCGCCCAGGCGGTCCAGCGGGATCTCGCCAGCAGCGGGGTCATCGAGGAGGTGTCCGGACCGCCCGAGGCGCCCGAGGAGTGGCTCGCGACCTTCGCCGCCTTCAACACCGACCTGCCGGTGGACGCCACGCGGTTCGACGTCGACATCGAGTGGGACTTCCCGGGCCGAAACCAGACACGCACCGTGACTCACGGCCTGGTCATGGTGCCGGGGGCGAGCGCCGGCCGCAGGAGCTTCCAGAAACGCGAGTACCACAGCTTCCAGATGACGGGCGAGGTGATCCGCGACGACCGCCTGTTCGAGACTTTCCGCTATCGCTTCGAGTTGCCCGCGAGCGGCGAAGAGGGGGACGCCGTTCCGCTGGTCTTCACGCGCTACCTCCGGCCCGGCGAGGTCCAGATCCGGCTCAAGATCGAAGATGTCTTCGGCCAGCAGTTCGCCATCGTCAACGAGACGATCGACGTTCCGAACCTCGAGGAGGCGCAATCGCTGCGGAGGACCATCCTGGAGACGTTCCCGGCTCTCGCCGAGGCCAATCAGGCGGCGGCCCGCGGCGAGCGCCTCCTGCGCCTGGTGCCTCCGCGGGACGAGCGCCTGCGCGTCGGCATGGTGCGCTTCTCCACCCATGCGATCGGCGATTTCGATGCCGTCGCCTTCTCGCTCGACGGCCGTGAGATCCTGCGCAAGCGCCGGCCGCCGTTCGGCGTGGAGCTGAACCTGGGCTCGCACCCGACCGAGCACCGGATTCGGGTGGAAGGCCTCAAGGACGGCAAGGTCGTCGCGTCGGACGAGATGTCGGTCAACCGCGGCGGCCAGCGCTTCCGCGCCCGGTTCATCGAACCGCGCTCCGGCGAGCAGTACCTGCAGAGCACGCGCGCGGCCGTCGAGATCGCGGTGCCGGACGGCGAGGAGATCGAGCGCCTCGAACTGTTCCTGGGCGAGGAACGGATCGCGACGCTCTACCAGCCCCCATGGGTCCAGCCGGTCGTGCTCGACGGTCCGAACCTGACCTACCTCCGCGCGGCCGCGTTTCTCGCCGACGGCAGCAGCACGGAGGACGTCGTCTTCATCAACAGCCCGAACCCGGTCGAGCGAATCGACGTGCAGTACGTCGAACTCTTCGCCAGCGTCGTCGACGAACGGGGCCGCCCGATTCCGGAACTGGAGCAGGATCGCTTCCGAATCGCCGAGGACGGCGTTCAGCAAACGGTTCGCCGCTTCGAATGGGTCGACGACACGCCCTTCCACGCCGGCCTGCTGCTCGATACATCGGCTTCGATGCAGGACTCGATCGACCAGGTGCGGGCCGCCGCCCAGCGCTTCGTCGACAACACGCTCCGGCCCAGGGACCGAATGGCGGTCCTCGCCTTCGCCAACCGGGCGCGGGTCGAGAGCCGGTTCACGAAAGACCGGGGCCAGCTCGCGCGGGCGCTGGCGGGCCTCAGGGCGACCGGCACGACGTCGCTCTACGACAGCCTCGTCTTCGCTCTCAGCTACTTCGATGGCATCAGCGGTCAGAAGGCCCTGCTCCTCCTTTCCGACGGCAAGGACGAGAACAGCTCCTTCACGTTCGAAAGCGCGCTCGAGACCGCGCAGCGTTCAGGGGTAACGATCTACGCCATAGGCCTCCGGGAAGCGGCGGTGGACCGAACGACGCGCCGGGTGCTCGAACGCATCGCCGAAGAGACGGGCGGCCAGGCCTTCTTCATCGACGGCGTCAGCCAGCTCGACGCGATCTACACGCGGATCGAGCGGGAACTGCGGAACCGCTACCTGCTCACCTACCAGTCGACCAGCAACAGGCCCGAGAGCGAGTTCCGGGTGGTGCGGGTCGAAGTCGACGCCCGCGACGCGGAGGTAAGGACGATGTCGGGTTACTACCCGTAGAAGCTACCGGCGACGGCCTTCACGCTGCCACCGCGTCCTCGCCGAACCGCTCCATCGCCTCCAGCGTCTCCCGCACGTCGTCCCAACTCGTCGAGTGGTTGATGATGCAGAGCCGAAGCGCGAAGGTCCCATGGAGAGACGTCGATGAGACGAAGGCTCGGTCATCCCAGAAGAGCCGCGCGAGAACTTCGCGGTTGACGCGGTCGAGAGTCTCCTGCTCCAGTCCTGCGCCCTCCGGGTTGACCCGCATGCAGACCATGCCGAGCGACGCCGGTGCCAGCGGTTCCAGGATGTGGCTCTGCCGGATGTACTCATCCGCCTGCGCAGCGAGTTCCATCCCCTTCGACACCGCCATTCGGAATGCGGACATCCCGAAGGTCTGGATTGACATCCAGATCTTCAGGGCCCGGAACGAGCGGCTCAGTTGGAGGCCACGATCGTTGATGTTCGGGTGGTTGGCGCCCCAGATCGTGTCCTGAAGGACGGTGGTACCAAACGCGAAGACGTCTTCGAGCTTGTTGGCATCCTTGACCAGGAGGCAGCCCACCTCGTAGGGCTGGAACAGCCACTTGTGCGGGTCGAGTCCGATCGAGTCGGCGCGCTCGATACCGCTCAGGGCCTCCCTGCCCTTATCGGTGATCGCCGCGAAGCCTCCGTAGGCCGCGTCCGTGTGTAGCCAGATGTCCTCCGCCTGGCAGTAGTCCGCCATCGCATGGAGCGGGTCGATCGCCCCGGTGCTGGGGGCGCCCGCGTTCGCGCAGACCGCGATCGGCTGAAGCCCCTTCGCGCGGTCCTCAGCCACGGCGCGAGCGAGCGCCGTCATATCCAGACGGAACTCCCCGTCTGTCGCAACCTTCCGAATGCAGTCCGGCCTGACGCCGACGATCATCGCGGCCCGCACCTGCGCACTGTGGCTCTGGTCGCTCATGTACACGGACGGGCGTCCGGGATTTCCGGCCGCTTCCCTGGCCGCGACGAACGCGTCCACGCTGGCGGCGGAGCCACCGCTGGTCAACAGTCCACCCGAGCTCTTCGGATAGCCGAGCCACTGCCGAAACCAATCCAGGACCGTGAGTTCGACCTGGCTCGGACCGCTCGCGACCAACCAGGTGCAGGCGTTCACGTTCCAGGCGGAGGCCAGGAAGTCCGCGATCACACCGGGCCACGTCGGCTCCGACGGAACGAATCCGAAGCAGCGGGGGTGGTCCAGCCGGGTCGTCATCGGGAGGATGTCCTCGACGGCCTGCTGCAGGACCTCTTCGGCCGGGCGGCCTTCCTCCGGCGGGTCCTCGAGCAGCAGTCGCTCGAGGCCTTCCTTGAACTCCCCGTCCCAGGCGCTCTCGCCGGGCAAACTCTCGATCCGGGTCACCGCTAACTCCGCCGCCTTTTCGGCCAGAGCCAGCATGGCTTCCTGCGACATCCGGAGGTCGGAAGGGCGTGACCCCATAGCTGTGGATTCTAGACGCTGGCGCGGTCAGTTAGCGGAATGCCGGCGCGACCTCCTCGATGAACCGGTCGAGGACCTCCTTCTGGCGATCCTTGCCGCCCAGGTTGAACGCCGGAACGATGAACTCGTGCACTCCGGCGTCCCGGTAGGCGTCGACCGCGTCGGCGATCTCCGAGACGCCGCCGATGTTCGACGGCATTCCCGTGCCGCGTGCCCGCACCTTGGACAGAAACGCCTCGTCGTCGCTCAGGAAGAGCAGTGCCACCGCCGACCGCTCGATCTCCGCCGGCTCCCGTCCCACGTTCTCGCAGTGGGCGTCGAGCACCGCCATCTTGTGCCTGAGGATGTCGGCTGTTCCCCAGACGTTCCACTCGTCGGCATGCTGGGCGGTGATCCGCAGGGTGACCTTCTCCCCGCCGCCGCCGATCATCAGCGGCAGCGGGTCCTGGACCGGCTTGGGCTCGAGCGGCGCATCGACGAGCTGGTAGGCGTCGCCAACGTAGCTCGCTCGCTGCGAACCGTAGAGCGCCTTGATCGTCCGGCAGGCCTCGTCCAGCCGCCGGAGCCGCTCGCCCATCGTGTAGAACGGGATGCCGTAGGCCAGGTGCTCGTTCTCCTGCCAGCCGGCGCCAAGGCCCAGCACCACCCGGCCGCCCGAGATGTGATCGATCGTCGCCGCCATCTTCGCCAGCACCGCCGGATGCCGGTAAGTGTTGCCGGTGACCAGTGGACCGAGACGCACGCGCGGCACCGCCGCCGCGAGAGCCGCGATCGTGGTCCAGCTCTCCGCCCACGGCGCCGACGTGTCCTCGCCGTTCGGCATGAAGTGGTCGGCGTACCAGATGCCATCCCAGCCGGTTGCCTCGACGTGCCGGGACATCTCCAGTAGATCGGGCCAGGGCATCGTGGGGGCGGGCCAGTAGCTGAAACGCATTCGCGGGACTCCGTGCAGTCACGTGGGCGGTGAGGGCGCGTACCTTACCGCGCCCTCAGGCGAGCGCGTCCAGGCGGCGCGCGAGGTCATCGACGTCACCGCGTTCCGCTGGCGGCGGCCTGCTTCTAGGGCCGGCACCCCCCCGGAAAGGCCACGACGTCGGTGATCGCGGGGGCCGGCATTCCCGGCACGTTGCCGTACTCCTTCGACGCGCCGGTCACCGTGTCCATCACCCGGATCACGTAGCCCAGGTCCGTCGTCGAAGCCCCGAACACCCACACGTGG